>JALYIZ010000043.1 GCA_030775505.1 Actinomycetota bacterium
CGCCCAGGCCGCGAGCGCCCCCGCTGCCGTGCGACCTCCGGCGGCGCCGACCTCGCCGGGTCGGGGGACGTCGCTCCCGGCGACAGGCTTGCCCGGCGGGCTTGCCTACCTCGCCCTGCTGGTCGGGGGAGCGGGACTCGCTGCCCGGACAGCCCTTCCTGGCAGGAGACCCCGCCGCCGTGCCGAAGAGGGCCCTGCTGCTCTGTGACCGTTGATCCATGCTCCTTCCGGGAGGGCCCGTGCCGCACCCCGTCCTGCTCCGCATCGGCCTGACGACCGCGCTGGGCGCCCTGTTGGCCGCCGGCCTGCCGGCGGGTGCCGACGCCGGCCCGCGGACGACGGTCGGCAGCGCCTCCGTCCCGGGGACGACCAAGGGCTTCAGGCTCGTCGGTCACACCGACCTCGCGGGCCGGGGGATGAACTCCCCGCTCGCCGTCGCCGGACGCTGTGCCTATGTCGGCGACCGCAGCTACGCCGCCAAGCCCCGGAGGAACTCGGGGATCGCGGTGGTCGACATCTCCCGTCCGAGCGCGCCCCGTCAGGTCACCATCATCCCGGCCAGGGCTGACGCGACCCAGCGGGAGTTGCGGGCGGACGCCGGCCTGGGGCTCCTGGTCGTGGAGGACTACTCGCCCTATGTCGGGTCAGCCCTCACCGGCGGCCACATGTACTCGGGCAACGACCTGCAGGTCTACGACATCGCGGCCGACTGCACCAAGCCAAGGCTGCTGTCGACCTACGACTTCGGGGTCCGGGCGCCCCATGAGTTCTTCCTCTGGAAGGACCCGAAGCACCCGGGACGGGTGCTGGCCTATGTGACGACCACGATCTACGGGCCCGACCTGAGCGTCATCGACCTCACCGACCCGACCAAGCCGGCGCTGAAGTCGGTCTACGAGATGCCGCAGGAGCTCGCGTCGGGGGCCAGTGACGCGGTGGCCAGCCAGAACCCTTCGGGCTACGTCCACTCGATCGCGGTCAGTGATGACGGCACGCGCGCCTACCTGGGCAACTGGGACTACGGCACCTACGTGGCCGACACGTCGGGGCTCGCGGACCCCAACGGGGTGCCCGTGATCAAGCCGCTGGGTGTCAACCGCCTCGACTACGGCGCGAACGTGCACGGCAACGTGCCGCTGCCCGGCCGGCCGTACGGGGTGATGGTCCAGGAGGAGTACGCCGCCGCGGGCCGCAGCTGCCCCTTCGGCTGGTTGCGGATGGCGGACCTGACCGACCCGGCCGCCCCCAAGCTCGCCGGTGGCTACCGTCTGCCCGAGAACGACTGCGGTCGGGCCCAGGCCCTCAACGGGACCTTCACGGCGCACAACCAGACCACCTTCCCGGACCTGGCCCTGCTGACCTGGTACTCCGGCGGGCTGCGGGCCGTCGATGTGTCCAACCCGATGCGCCCCGTCGAGGCGGGAGTGTTCGTCCCCAAAGCCGACCCCAGCTTCTCGCCGCCCGAGCGCGACACCCGGCTGTTCTTCGCCGGGAGCAAAGTCGACCCGCGGGTGGGTGCGATGTGGAGCTATCCGGTGGTCCAGAACGGGCTGGTGTACGTGGTCGACATCGACCTTGGCCTGTACATCCTGCGCTACACGGGCGCGCACGCGGCCGAGGTGACCGGCGCCGCATTCGTCGAGGGCAACTCCGCACCGTCGCGCTACACGGTCTCCGCACCGGTCATCCGCCGCACGGCGCGCGCCGCCGCGGCGATCGCCACCGTGCGCTCCCCCCGTGTCGTCGTCGACACCGTCCCGACCCTGTTGCCCAACGGCCACCGGGCCCAGTTCCTCTGCTGAGGGGGACCCGGGCGGCGTGTCCCCCCCGGAGGGCGCTGGCCGTCGCCTAGGGTCGGCGGGTCACCGGGGCCGCCGCCCGGCGCCCCCCTTACCGAGAGCTGCTGTTGACCGCCCCGCTCCCTGCCCCCGAGCCCGCCGACAGTTCCCTGCCGGCCCTGCGTGGCTGGCAGCGGTCCGCCCTCGTCGCCTACCTTCGCGCTGCCCCGCAGGACTTCCTCGCGGTGGCCACGCCCGGCGCGGGCAAGACCACGCTCGCGCTACGTATCGCCGCTGAGCTGCTCGCAGCGGGCACCGTGCAGGCGCTGACGGTCGTCGCCCCCACCGAGCACCTCAAGACCCAGTGGGCTCTGGCCGCCGCCCGTTTCGGAATCATGCTCGATCCTGCCTTCCGCAACGCCATGGGCGCCACGTCGGGGGACTACCACGGTGTGGTGGTCACGTACGCCCAGGTCGCCGCGCACCCGGCGCTGCACCGGGCCCGTACGACCAGACGGCGCACCCTCGTCGTCCTCGACGAGGTGCACCACGGCGGCGACGCGAAGAGCTGGGGAGACGCCGTCCGGGAGGCCTTCGAGCCGGCCGCCCGTCGACTCGCCCTGACCGGGACGCCCTTCCGCAGCGACACGAGTCCGATCCCGTTCGTGCGCTACGAGCGCGGCAAGGACGGCATCACGCGCAGCGCCGCCGACCACTCCTACGGCTACGGGCAGGCCTTGCGGGACCGGGTCGTGCGGCCTGTCCTGTTCCTCGCCTACAGCGGTACGGCGACCTGGCGGACCCGGGCCGGCGAGGAGCTGACGGCCACGCTGGGCGAGCCGTTGACGGCCGAGCAGACGGCTGCCGCGTGGCGGACCGCGCTGGACCCCCACGGCGACTGGATGCCCGCCGTGCTCGCGGCCGCGGACCGCAGGCTGTCGCAGTACCGCGCCGGCGGCATGCCCGATGCAGGCGGCATGGTCATCGCCTCGGACCACAAGGCCGCGCGGCTCTACGCCGAGCTGCTCACGCGGATCACCGGCCGGGCTCCCGTCGTGGTGCTCTCCGACCATCCGGCCGCCTCGGGCCGGATCGGGGAGTTCGCCGGCTCACGGGACCGCTGGCTGGTCGCGGTGCGGATGGTCTCGGAAGGCGTGGACATCCCGCGGCTGGCAGTCGGCGTCTACGCCACGTCGGTGCAGACTCCGCTGTTCTTCGCGCAGGCCGTCGGGCGCTTCGTGCGGGCCCGCCGGCCCGGTGAGACGGCGTCGGTCTTCCTGCCCTCCGTCCCGGCGCTGCTCGAGCTCGCGGCGCAGATGGAGCTGGAGCGCGACCACGCGCTCGACGGGCCGGCGAAGGAGCAGTTCCTCGCCGACGAGCTGCTCGCCGCCGCCAGCCGTGAGCTCGACGAAGGGGGCGACGAGCCGGCGTTCACCGCGCTGCAGGCCTCCGCACACCTTGATCGGGTGATCTACGACGGTGGTGAGTACGGGACCGGCGCAGCGGTGGGCAGCGCCGAGGAGGAGGACTTCCTCGGGCTGCCGGGCCTGCTCGACCCTGAGCAGGTGGCCGTGCTGTTGCAGCAGCACCAGGCCAACCAGCTCAAGGCACACCAGCTGCGGACCCGTTCGACCGCTCTTGCGCCTGCGACGCCTCCACCGCAGAGCGCCTTCCAGGCCCTCGGTGCGCTGCGCAAGGAGCTCAACGGGCTCGTCGGAGCCTGGCACCACCGGACCGGTCAGCCGCACGCCGCGATTCACGCCGAGCTGCGGGCGTCCTGCGGTGGGCCGCCGACCGTCCAGGCCAGTGCGGCCCAGCTCCAGCAACGGGTCGACGCCCTGCGCGCGTGGGCTCGCGCGCGGACCTAGGTGCTAGTAGGCGTCGTCCATGATCCGGTACGCCGCGGCGACGCCGAACCCGGCGATCCCCAGGACCAGTCCGGTGAGGGCGAGCGGGACCGACCACGCGATCAGCGCGACACCGAGGACGACCGTTGACAGGATCAGCAGGGTGACAGCGATCCAGGAGCTCGTCCTGTGGCTGTGGTCGTCGGCCATGCCGTGCGCCTCCCGGGCGGATCGCGTCAACCGTGTGCCCGGGGGCGCCCCCACGGACCGCGGCCATGTTACCGGGCGGGCACCAGAGTGAACGCGGAGCCGATCGAGGACCCGGCCGACCCTCGGCTGGCCGACTACGTGGGGCTCACCGACTCCACCCGCCGGATGCGACACGAGCCGGAGAAGGGGTTTTTCATCGCGGAGGGTGAGCCGGTGATGCGCCGGGCTGCCGGCGCCGGGTACCGCCCCCGCTCTTTGCTCCTGTCGCCGCAGCGACTGGCCGCGCTCGGCCCCGAGCTGTCCTCATTCACCTGTCCCTGCTACGTCGCGAGCTACGACGTCCTCGAGGCCACGACCGGGTTCCATGTCCATCGAGGCGCGCTCGCGTCGTTCAACAGGAAGACGTCTTTGATTGTGGAGCAGGCCCTGCGCGGGGCCACCCGGGTCGTCGTCCTCGAGGACGTCAACAACGCCACCAACCTCGGTGCCATCTTCCGCAGCGCCGCGGGGTTGGGAATGGACGCCGTCCTGCTGAGCCCGGGCTGCTGTGACCCGCTCTACCGGAGGGCCGCCCGGGTGTCGATGGGCGAGGTGTTCGCCGTTCCTTATGCGGTACTCGAACCGTGGCCGGCGGCGCTGTCGGACCTCCGTGACGGGGGTATGCGACTGCTGGCGCTCACCCCGTCGCCCGACGCGGTGGACCTCGACGCGCTGGCTCTTCCTCGGGAGGCCAGGGCCGCCCTGCTGCTCGGGGCGGAGGGCCCCGGGTTGACCGACCTGGCGCTCGCGCTGGCCGATGTGAGAGTGCGGATCCCGATGGCGGCCGGGGTCGACTCACTCAACGTCGGGGCCGCCGCCGCCGTCGCCTGCTGGGTGGTGGGGCGTCGTTGACACCGCTGCCGGGGGCGCTGGCAGGATGGCCGCCATGCGTCCGCTGCCCGCCGCGAGATCGATCTCGCTCGCCGGTGTCCTCATGATGGCCGCGTGCTCCAGCGGCGGGACGAGTGCTGACGACGCGGCGCGTGCGTCGTTCGTCGTGCGCGCCGAGGCGCTGTGCACGAAGGCCAACATCGACCTGAAGGCCCTGCACGCACCCCAGGCGGCCGCCGAGATCCCGTCGTACGTGCACGCCGTAGCGACGCTGGGCGCCGGGACCGCTCGCGCGCTGGCGGGCCTCACCCTGCCGCCGAAGGACGCCACCGCCCTGCACGCGAAGTTCCTCGATCCGCTGCTCAGGCAGTCCGATGACGGCATCCGCTTCGACCTGCAGATCCAGAAGGCAGGCACCGACCAGGCGAAGGTCACGTCCCTGCTCGCCCAGGCCCCGACGGCGACGCGCGCAGACCTCGCGTTCCTACGTTCCTACGGGTTCCATGCCTGCGTTGCAGCGGCAAACACCGCGCGTTAGTCAGTCGACGAGGTCGAGGACCGCTGCGGTGATTGCCGCGGCGTCCAGCCCGTGTGACCGGTAGATGTCGGCGAGCCCGCCGCCCTGGCCGAACACTGACACGCCGAGGCAGGTCACCGGCGTCCCCGTCACGGTGCCGAGGAAGGCCAGCGTGTGCGGGTGGCCGTCCAGGACGGTGACCAGGGGCGCGCGCCGCCCCGGCGGGAACGCCCGGTCGAGGACGGTCTCGTCGACGCCGTGGACGGGGCCGCGCAGGATCCCGCGTCGGGCCTGCACGGCCCGCCAGAGCCGGTCGTAGGAGGTCACCACGACGACGTCGGCGGGGATACCGAGTCGGGCGAGCTCGGCTGCCGCCTCCAGGGCTTCCGGCACGAGCACGCCGACAGCGGCCACGGTGGCCTGGGGCTGCCCTGGTGCGCGGTGCAGGACGTACGCGCCGGCAAGCACGTCCCTTCTCCGGGCCGCCCTGGCCTCGGCCTCCTCGGGGACAGCTGCGAGCGACTGGTCGAGCGGCCGGGTGCTCAGCCGCAGGTAGGCCGACTCGCCGTCCGGTCGGCCCAGCCGCGACATGGCATCGAGCAGGCACCACTCGGCCTCCAGGGCGAATGCCGGCTCGTAGCAGGTGACCCCTGGCGTCTCCAGCCCGATGGAGGGGGTGGTGATGCTCTGATGGGCTCCGCCTTCGGGGGCGAGGGTGACTCCCGAGGGCGTGCCGACGAGGATGGACTGGCCACCGGCGTACGTCCCGAACACCCACGGCTCCAGCGCCCGCGCGACGAAGGGGTCGTACACGGTGCCCACCGGGAACAGCGGCTCGCCCTCCCGTGACCAGGTGGCCCCGAGCTCGCCGAGCAGGCAGACCAGGTTGACCTCGGCGATGCCCAGTTCGATGTGCTGGCCGGTGGCCGTCTCCCGCCAGCGCAGCGTGCGGTCGCTGTCGTCGGCGAACCAGTCATGGCGGTCCTGGGGCGACCAGACGCCCACCTTGTTGATCCAGCCGCCGGTGTTGGTCGACGAGGCGACGTCGGGGGAGACGGTCACGATCCGGGCCGCCACCTCCGGCGCGTCGCGCGCCAGGTCGGTGAGCACGCGACCGAGCGTGGCTTGCGTGGACTGCTCGCCGCGGTAGGCCCGGCCGAGCTCGGCGGGTACCGGCGGCGGCTCGGACGTAAGGGGTGTCTTCCGGGCCAGACGGGCGGCGGTCTGCTCGCACAGCTGTGCCGCGGCGCTCCCGGGGGCGAACAGCTGCCAGGGGTCGTCGGCGTCGGTGCCGAGCGCGGCTGCGAGCGCCCGGTACTGGTCCTCGCTCAGCAGCGCCGAGTGGTTGGCGGGGTGCCCCTCGACCGGGAGACCGCGACCCTTGACGGTGTAGGCGAAGATCACGCTCGGACGGGTGTTGTCCACGGCGCGGAAGGCGGCGGCCAGCTCTGCCAGGTCGTGCCCACCCAGGTCGCGCAGCGCGGCCGACAGGCTGTCGTCGTCGAGGCCGGCCAGCAGGGTGGTCAGCCGCGCCTCACCCCCGATGAGCCGGTCACGCAGGGCCGCTGCGGGGGAGCGAAGCAGCCACTGGTACTCCTCGTTGCCCATCGCGTCGATGCGCTCGCGCAACGCCGACCCCCCGGGCCGCCCGAACAACGCCTGCAGCACCCGCCCGTACTTGCACTCCAGGACCTGCCAGCCGGCGGCGGCGAACATCCCCATCCAGCGGCCGATCGCGATGTCCGGCACGATCCGGTCGAGCGACTGCCGGTTGAGGTCGACGATCCAGAGGACCTCGCCCAGGCGTTGCACCTGGGGGTCCGCGACGCATTCCCAGATGGCGCCCTCGTCGAGTTCGGCGTCACCGAGCAGCGAGATCTGCCGTCCCCCTGGCTCCACGCTGAAGTGCGTGGACACGTAGCGCCGGGCGATCGCCCCCCAGACCGGTGCGGTAGCGCCGATCCCGACCGAACCGGTCGAGTAGTCGGGGGTGTCCGGGTCCTTCGTCCTCGACGGGTAGGGCTGCAGGCCTCCGTACTCCCTCAGACGCGGCAGGTAGGCGGGGTCCAGGCGGCCCAGCAGGGCGTTGATGGCGTGCAGCACCGGGCTCGCGTGCGGTTTGACCGACACCCGGTCGGCGGCCGTCAGCCCGTCGAACCACAGCGCCGTCATGATGCTCACCATCGAGGCGCTCGACGCCTGATGGCCGCCCACCTTCACGCCGGACGAGTTGGGACGGCGGGCGTTGGCGGCGTGCACCATCGAGGTCGCGAGCCACAGGATGCGCTGCTCCACCTGGTGCAGAACGGCTTCGTCGGGCACGGACCATCCTCTCAGGACCTGGACAGCACTCAGGCCCGGCCCCCGAAGGGAACCGGGCCTGAGGCCTGGCGGCTAGAGCGGGCGGACGTTGTCCGCCTGCGGGCCCTTCTGGCCCTGGGTGATGTCGAACTCGACGCGCTGGTTCTCGTCGAGGGACTTGTAGCCGTCAGTGGCGATCGCGGAGAAGTGGACGAACACGTCCGGGCCGCCGCCGTCCTGGGCGATGAAGCCGAAGCCCTTCTCGGCGTTGAACCACTTCACAGAACCCTGAGCCATCGTGCTGTCTCCCTTGTGGTGCGGTGCAACCCCCGCCATATGTGCGGGGACTGGGCTGCCGACCTAGTGCGTCTCACCTGTTGGGGCGGGACCGGAGACGAATGAACGCCCGCGACCACACTCCGCGGGCGTTCGAGAACGTGCGAGGAAATGCAAACCGAGGTAACCCTAGCGCGCCGGGCCCCGCCCGCGTCAACCCCGCACCCCCGCCTCCTGTGACGCGCGTCACCAGGTGGGGCACTTGCTTGAACGCTGAACTAATTCTATCGTCGGTCCTAGTCGTTGCGAGTGCAACGAGTTTTGCTCCGGAAGGACACCCCGATGACCACCACCACCACGACCCAGGACCTCACCGGCACCTACGCCCTCGACGCCTCGCACACGCGGATCGGTTTCGCCGCGCGGCACGCGATGGTCACGACCGTCCGTGGCCAGTTCACCGAGCTCGAGGGCCTGGCCCACCTCGACGGCGCCGACCCCTCGCGCTCCACGGCGACCGTCGTGATCAAGACCGCGAGCCTGGACACCGGGAACGCCGACCGCGACGCGCATGTGCGTGGCGCGGACTTCCTCGACGTGGACACCTACCCGGAGATCCGGTTCGTCAGCACATCCGCGGAGCAGGTCGATGAGCAGACGTACCGCATGAGCGGCGACCTGACCATCAAGGACGTCACCCGGCCGGTCACCGTCGACTTCACCTATGTGGGGGCCGTCCAGGACCCGTGGGGCAACACCCGCATCGGTTTCGAGGGCAGCACCAAGGTCAGCCGCAAGGACTGGGGCCTCACGTGGAACGTCGCGCTGGAGGCCGGCGGGATCCTCGTGTCGGACAAGGTGACGCTGGAGTTCGACCTGTCAGCGGTCAAGCAGCCCTGACGGGTCCGCCCTACCGGGCGACCATCGTCAGCAGCTCGTAGTGAGCGACGACGGAGCCGTCGGATGCCGTGACCTCGGCGTCCCATCTGACCTCTCCGTAGTCGGCCCCGTCCCTCGGGTTCTTCTCCTTGCAGGTCAGCGCGACCTTGATCCGGTCGCCTGGCTTGACAGGGGTGGTGAAGCGCAGGCTGTCCAGGCCGTAGTTGGCCAGGACCGGACCGGGGGCGGGGTCGACGAACAGGCCCGCCGCGAGGCTCAGCACCAGGTAGCCGTGAGCCACGATCCCGCCGAAGAGCGGGTTGGCTGCGGCGGCGACTTCATCGGTGTGGGCGTAGAACGAGTCCCCGGTCAGCGCGACGAAGGCGTCGATCTCCTCCCGCGTCACGAGGTGCTCGCCCGTGACCACCGTGTCGCCGATCGCGAGCTCGTCGAGCCTCTTGCGGAACGGATGGACCCCCTCCCTCCGAGGTGAGCCCGGGACCCACCGGTGGGTAACCGCACTGAGGACGGCAGGGGACCCCTGGACGGCGGTGCGCTGAAGGTGATGCAGCACGCCGCGCAGGCCTCCGAGCTCCTCGCCGCCGCCGGCCCGCCCCGGCCCGCCGTGTACCAGGCCCGGCAGGGGCGAGCCGTGGCCGGTGGACTCCGGCGCGCAGTCCCTGTCAAGGACGAGCAGCCGGCCATGGAACGGGGCAACGCCCAGGACGACCCTCCGCACGAAGTCCACGTCGTGACTGACGACCGAGCCGACCAGGCTGCCCTGACCGCGCGCCGCCAGGTCCACCGCCTCCTCGGGCGTGGAGTAGGAGATGACGGTGCTCACCGGCCCGAAAGCCTCGATGGCGTGGACCTCCGGACGGTGCGCATCCTCGTAGTGCAGCAGCAGCGGGCCCAGGAAGGCTCCCGGGCCCTGGTCGGCGTCGGGGTCGCCGAAGACCAGCCGACCCCCTTCGCGCAGCCCCGAGACCGCCCGGCGGACCTCGTCTCGCTGGCCCAGGCTGGCCAACGCGCCCATCGTGGTGGCCTCGTCGCGGGGGTCCCCGACGACGACCGCACCGAGCGCCTCCCGCAGAGCCTCGACGACGGCAGGAGCCTGCTCCCGCGGGACGATCGCCCGCCTGATGGCGGTGCACTTCTGGCCGGCCTTGGCGGTCATCTCCCTGACCACCTCGCGCACATACAGGTCGAACTCCGCCGAGCCCGGCACCGCGTCGGGTCCGAGGATGCTGCAGTTGAGCGAGTCCGCCTCCGCGTTGAAGTGCACCCCGCGTCCGGTCACGGCCGGATGCCCGCGAAGCACCTGCGCCGTGGCTGCACTCCCGGTGAAGCCGACCAGGTCCTGGCCGGTGAGGTGGTCGAACAGGTCGCCCGCGCTTCCGCAGACGAGCGAGATGGCGCCCGCGGGCAGGATTGCCGACTCGATGATGCGCCGGACGACCAGCTCCGTGAGGTACGCGGTGGCGCTGGCGGGCTTGACCACCGCCGGGACCCCCGCGACGAGGGCCGGAGCAAGCTTCTCGAGCATCCCCCAGACCGGGAAGTTGAACGCGTTCACCTGCAGCGCCACCCCATGCCGGGGGACGCAGATGTGCTGCCCGACGAAACCGCCCCGGCGGCTGAGCGGCTCGACACCACCATCGACATAGACGGTGTCGTTGGGGAGCTCCTTGCGCGCCCTGCTCGCATAGGCGAACAGCGTCCCGATCCCCCCGGCGATGTCGATCTCGGAGTCGGCTCGGGTCGCGCCGGTGGAGCTCGACAGCGCGTAGAACTCGTCGCTTACCGAGCTCAGGTGGGTGCCAAGCGCTTTGAGCAATGCTCCGCGCTCGTGGAACGTCAAGGCCCGCAGGGCCGGCCCCCCGGTCGTCCGCGCGTACTCCAGCGTCGTCGCCATGTCGACGCCCCGGCTGGAGATCCGCGCGATCTCGGCTCCGGTCACCGCGTCGAGCAGCGGGCTGCCGTGGTCGCTACCGGCCTGCCACCGTCCCTGCACGTAGCTCTCCAGCAGCCGCACGGCGCCCATGGTGCCTCCCTCGGTCCGGCGCGGAGGCTACTGCGCGCGCCCAGAGTTCGTCGCCGGCCACAGCCTGCCGGCCCCAGGGTTGTCACGCCGGCACATTGCGGGGTCGTGTCGGTTCGGGGGACACTGACCGACGTGATGCGTTCTTCGACCCTGCCTGCTGCCCGTGGGCGCACCACGGGCCGCGCCGTTCCGATCCTGGGCTCGGCGCTGCTCGGGGCCGCCGCGCTCGGGGGCGCCCTGCTCGCTGCGACACCCGCACTAGCGGTCGCCCCGGCCGCGGGATCGTCCAGCGGCACCGTTACCGCCGCGGTGGCCGCGGACTCCTGGTACCGCCCGCAACCGAGCACCTGCACGACCCCGGCCGGTTGCGCGCCGGCCGTCGGGGTCCCGCCGGCGAGCCAGTACCCGGCGGACACGCTGCATGTGGGGGTCCTAGCGGGCCAGGAGGAGGCTCGCACGTACCTGGCGCTGGACCTGTCCGCCATGCCCTTCGGCGCCACCGTCGAGTCCGGGACGCTCACGCTCCCGATCGGTACCGCCGCGCCCAACGGTGACGGAACCCTGCAGGCGGCGTCCGCGAAGGTGAAGGTCTGCCTGTCGGCCGCGAAGGTCGACGATGCTGCGAAGGGCTCCATCGCCGTCCCTCCGACGCTCGACTGCAGCGTGTCTGCGGCGGCGACGATGACCCCTGCGGTCGGCACCGCACCCGCCGCCCTGACGGTCGACCTTTCGGCCTTCGCTGCGGCACTGTCGTCAGGTAGTCCCACGGCGCTCGCGGTACTGCCCGCCGACGGGGCAGCCCAGACCGACGCGTGGGACCTCGCCTTCTCGTCACACAGCCGCAAGGGTTCGACGGTTCCCGCGCCCTCCGCCCTGCTCACCGTCACGACCTTGGCAGCCACGGACACGCCCCTCGTGGCCTCGGCGCCCCCGGTCGCGGTTGCGGTGGGCAACGGGACGTCGTTCGCTGCGCCGCCGCTTCAGGCGCCGGCAGCCCTGCCCGTCAGCGTGGGTCTGGTCGCGCCTGCGGCCCCCGCGATCGCCGCCGGCGCCCCGACCCAGGCGCGGGCGTCACTGGTGCCCGCCTCCCTGGTCAGCGTGGGCTACGCCTATCCGGGTGTGTGGCTGTTGCCGCTCGTGTTCCTCGCCGGCCTGGCGTGGCTCGGCCGGGCCATGACCCGCGAGCTGGCTCCGGCCTTGCGCTGAGCTGCCCGGTCTCAGACCGGAACGTGCTCCACGGTTGTCGTCACCTCATCCAGGAAGTCCTGGTCCACGTCGACGCCGAGCCCGGGCGCGCTCGGGACGCTCACAAAGCCCTCGTCGAGCACGAACGGCGCCGTGACGATGTCCCGGTGGTAGAAGCGATCTGACGCGGACGTGTCGCCGGGCAGGGTGAACCCGGGAAGGGCCGCGAGCGCCATGTTCGCCGCCCGTCCCAGGCCCGTCTCGACCATCCCGCCGCACCAGACCGGCACGCCGTTGGCCGCGGCGACGTCGTGCACGCGACGGGCCTCCAGGTACCCCCCGACACGGCCGGCCTTGATGTTGATGATGCTGCAGGCCCCCAGGGCGATGGCGTCGGCCGCGGATCGCGCCGAGGTGATCGACTCGTCGAGGCAGACGGGCGTGGTGATCAGGCGCGCAAGGGCGGCATGCCCACGGACGTCGTCCTCCGGCAGAGGCTGCTCGATCAGCAGCAGGTCGAACGCGTCCAGGCGAGCCAGGTGGCGGCTGTCGCCGAGGGTGTAGGCCGTGTTGGCATCGACCTGCAACGCGATGTCGCCGAAGCGCTCGCGCACCGCCCGGACCGGCTCGACGTCCCAACCCGGCTGGATCTTGAGCTTGATGCGCACGTATCCCTGGTCCAGGTAGTCGCCGACGGCGTCCAGCAGCTCGGGGATGCTGTCCATGATGCCGACGGACACCCCCGAGGGGATGCGGGTGTGCACGGCGCCCAGCTCGTCCGCCAGTGACCGACCCGCGGCTCGCAGCTCGGCGTCCAGAACGGCCAGCTCCAGCGCCGCCTTCGCCATCGGGTGACCCTTGAAGGGCTCGAGAGCGTGCCCCACCCTGGCCGCCGACAAGCGTTCCCCGACCGCCAGCACCCGGGGGATGAAGTACTCCCGGAGGACCTGCTGAGCGCCGTCGACGTACTCCGGGCTGTACAGCGGGTCCGACAGGGCGACGCACTCGCCCCACCCCTCTGCGTCCGGGGTGGTGACCTTCACGAGCAGGACGTCGCGCTCGGTCTGCGTACTGAACGACGTCCGGAACGGCGACACGAGTGGCAGACGGATCCGGCGCAGCTCGATGGCGGTCAGCTTCACGACGTTCGCTCCTCCAGGATGATCCACCCGGCGCGGGTCGCGTGGGTGGCGGTGCGACCGCCGGCAAGGGCGGGGACGAGGGCCGCTCGCAGGGCGTGACGCCAGGCGGCGGGGTCGGGCAG
>JALYIZ010000044.1 GCA_030775505.1 Actinomycetota bacterium
GCGGCCGGGCTGCGGGCGGCGGGTGGCGGTCACGGGCTAGACGGTCCCCGGGGCGGGCTGGAACCGGGGGAAGGCCGCCGCGCCCGCGTAGCGCGCCGCGTCGTCGAGCTCCTCCTCGATGCGCAGGAGCTGGTTGTACTTGGCGACCCGCTCCGACCTCGCCGGCGCTCCGGCCTTGATCTGCCCGCAGTCGGTCGCGACCGCCAGGTCGGCGATGGTCGTGTCCTCTGTCTCGCCGGAACGGTGGCTCATCATGCAGCGGTAGCCACTGCGGTGCGCGAGCTGAACGGCGTCGAGGGTCTCGGTCAGCGTGCCGATCTGGTTGACCTTCACGAGCAGCGCGTTCGCGCAGCCCCGCGCGACGCCCTCCGCCAGCCGCGTGGGGTTGGTGACGAACAGGTCGTCGCCGACGAGCTGCACGCGCCCTCCAAGGACCGCGGTCAGCCGCTGCCAGCCTTCCCAGTCGCTCTCCGACAGCGGATCCTCGATGGAGACGATCGGGTAGGCGCCCACCAGCTCCTCGTAGTAGGCGGCCATCTCGTCGGCGGTGCGGGCAGCGCCCTCGAACGTGTACCCGGTCCCCTCGGCGTGGAACTCGGTGGCGGCGACGTCGAGCGCCAGCGCCACGTCGCGACCGGGTGTCAGGCCGGCAGCGGCGATCGCCTCGAGGATCAGGTCCAGGGCTGCCCGGTTGGCCGGCAGGTCCGGCGCGAAGCCGCCCTCGTCGCCGACACTGGTCGTCAGCCCGCGCGCCTTGAGCACGCTCTTGAGGGCGTGGTAGACCTCAGCACCCCAGCGCAGCGCCTCCGAGAACGTGGCCGCCCCGATCGGCGCCACCATGAACTCCTGCACGTCGACGTTGGTGTCGGCGTGCGCCCCGCCGTTGAGGATGTTGAGCATCGGCACGGGCAGAACGTGGGCGTTGGGGCCGCCGAGGTAGCGGAAGAGCGGCAGGCCGGTGGAGTCGGCGCTGGCGCGGGCCACAGCCAGGCTGACGCCGAGCACGGCGTTGGCGCCGAGCTTTCCCTTGTCCGGTGTGCCGTCGAGGTCGAGCAGCGCCTGGTCGACCACGCGCTGCTCTGTCGACTCCATCCCCACCAGCTCCGGGCCAATCGATTCGAGCACGGCCTCGACGGCCTTGGTCACGCCTTTGCCGCCGTAACGCTGGCCCCCGTCACGAAGCTCGACCGCCTCGTACGCGCCTGTGCTTGCACCGCTGGGGACCGCGGCGCGCCCGATGGTCCCGTCGTCAAGGGCGACCTCGACCTCGACGGTGGGGTTGCCGCGCGAGTCGAGGATCTCGCGGGCGCCGACGGCCTCGATGGAGGGCACGGTGCTCCTGCTCTGACGGGGATCTGCTGGGGATCTCGCGGGGTCTGCGGTCCCGACGAGCCTACCGGCGGGCCCGCAGGCTGCGCGGCAGGCGCGACCTATCCGGTCGCGGCGGCCAGCAGGCTCCGCAGGTGTCGCGGAGGCGGCGAGCCGTGGGCCAGCACGTCGTCGTACCGCCCGGTCGCCGCCGTCCGCGGGCCTGTCGCGCGCAGCACGTCGTCGAGCTCGGCGTAGCCGACGAAGTACGTGGACAGCTGCGCGCTCGTGAGGAGGGCGCGCCGCCACTTCCCGACGGCCTCGCCCTCCTCCTGGAAGCCGGTGCCGGTCATCAGCTCCATGGCCTCCGCCTGGGACATCCCGCCGGCGTGCACGCCGGCGTCGAGAAGGGCGTTGATGGTCATCCGCAGCTGCATCTTCAGCTGCTGCAGCCGGACGGGGACGCCCCCGTGGCCGGCCTCTGCCATGAGCCGCTCGGCGTGGACCGCCCAGCCCTCGACGAAGGACCCACTCCGGAAGACCTTGCGGACCCGGGTGCGTCCGGCGTAGCGCCGGTTGTGGGCGAGCTGAAGCACGTGGCCCGGCATCGCCTCGTGGATGGTCAGGTTGGTCAGCATCGCGACGTTGTACTCGCGATAGAAGGAGGCGACGCGGTCCTGGGACCAGTCGGCCGGCGTCGGACTGATCGCGTAGTAGGTCATGCCCCCGTCCTCGAGGGCGCCCGGGGCGTCGCAGTAAGCGACCGCCACGCCACGCCGGAACTCGGGCATCACCTGGATCTCGCAGGGGTCACCCGGATCGGTGACCAGCCCCTCCTGCGCGACGGTGCGCGTCGTCTCGACCAGGGTGCGGCGGGCCAGCTCCACGATCGTGTTGTCGTCGCATACGTCACGGGCCACCCGGTCCAGCGCGAACCGGATCACCTCGCTGTCATCGCCACCCTGACCCGTCCAGTCGCGTGACACCGCCGCGAGCTCGGCAGTCACCCGCGCCAGGTTGTCTCTCGCGCGCGTCACGACCTGCTCGGCGGAAAGGTCCGCGTCGAGCCCGAGGTGCAGTTTGGCGGCGAAGACCTCCGGCCCGAGCCGGGGGTCACGCCCCGCGGTGGGCAGCCGGTCCTCGAGCCAGGCCCGGTAGGTCTCGACGGCCCGCAACGCCGCGCGCTGGGCGGGCTCGACGGTGGACGCCATCGACGGCTCTGCCGCTAGCAGCCGATCCACCTCGTCGCGGATCAGCGTCGCCGCCCCAGCGGCCTGCCCCATGGCGGTCTCGACGTGGACCCGCGGCATGTCCTCCAAGGTGCGGGTGGCCAGGGCGAGACGCTCGGGGACAGCGCCCAGCCGGGCGGCGAGACTGCTCAGGCGGTCCGCCGCGGGCAGCACGTCGCGCGCCACCAGCGAGTAGATCGCCTCGCCCGGCAGCCACACGAGCGGGTTCCAGCGCGGCTCGTCCAGCACGTCGACCGCCAGGAGCGTGGCGTCCAGAGCGGTCCGGAGCACGTCGGCGTCGACCGCATCCGGGGGCTCCAGCGCGTCGAGGTCGAGGCTGTCCAGACCGTCCCGTCCACGCACGGCAGCGGCGCGCAGCTCGGCGCGACCGCTCTCGCCGAGGTCATCCAACCGGTCGTCGTACCGATGGTCCCCCAGGGAGCTCGCCCGCTCCGGCTGCAGGCGCAGCAGGTCCTCGATCACAGCCTCGGCCTGGGCCTGGAAGGCCTGCGTCGCGCCGACCTGGTCAGCCATGGGGCAACTCTGCCAGCGCCAGGTCGACACCGTTCTCCCGCGGCCCCAGGAAGCGGGGCGCCGGATGGCTGACGAGCAGCTGCCACAGCGCCTTGGCGCTCGCCAACAGCTCACGGGGCAGGTAGCGGAACGCGTCTGCCGGGTGCTGCCCGAACTCGGCACCGCCGAGCCCGACAGCGTCGATGCCGAGCTGGCGACACGTGAACACGGCCCGGGGCAGGTGGTAGTCCTGGCTGACCACCACCGCATCCCGGACCCCGAAGACGGCCCGGGCCCGGTAGCAGGAGTCGTAGGTGGTGAACCCGGCATGGTCCTCGACCACGCGGGCGGCCGGGACACCCTGCGCGACCAGGTAGGCCTTCATGGCGCCCGGCTCGTCGTGACCGGACGTCCCATGGTCGCCCGTCACGAGGACGGCACGCACCCGCCTCGACCGGTAGAGGCCGGTCGCCAGGTCCAGCCGCTGTCGGAGGTAGGGGCTGGGGGTCCCGTCCGGCAACAGGCCGGCACCAAGGACCAGCGCCACAGCACGGGCGGGCGTCCTGCCTGGATCGGCGAAGCGGTCGCCCCACGTGGCCGCCCGCACCACGACGGCCGGGCCCAACGCAACGCCCAGGACAACGGTGGCAGCCACGACGGCGACGCGCCGTGGACGGCGAATCCTCATCGATGCCACCGTCGTCCCCACTCGTCGCTCGCGATGGCGGCGGGGTCACCGCCCTCGGCGCGGATGGCGGCCTCGACGCCGGCGAGCCGGTCACGGAAGTCCCTGGCCACCGAGCGAAGGGCGGCCTCCGGGTCCTCCCCGGCGCGGCGCAGCTCGGTGACCTCCCGCCAGACACCAGCGCCTGGTCCGTCGGGTTCGAAGACGTCGTCAGGAACCCCCAGGCGCTCTGCCCGCCGCTGGAGCTTGGCGGCAAGCGCCAGTGCCGGCTGGCCCATCGGGACACCCTCAGTCACCGATGCCCGTCCCTTCTCGGCGGCCTTGATCTGGTCCCAGCTCGCCTCGACCGACGCGCTGTCGTGTGCCGACGCAGCCGCGAAGACGTGCGGGTGCCGTCGGACGAGCTTGTCGACCAGGTCGGCGGCCACGTCGTCGATGTCCCAGCCGCTGTCGTGCTCCTGGGCGACCCGCGCGTGGAACGCGACCTGCAGCAGCACGTCGCCGAGCTCCTCGCGCAGGGCGGCAGGGTCGCCGTCCTCGATCGCCTGATACGCCTCGTAGGCCTCTTCCAGCAGGTACGGCGCGAGTGACGCGTGGGTCTGCTCGGCGTCCCAGGGGCACCCGCCCGGGCTGCGCAGTCGGTCCATCACCGCGACCACGTCCAGCAGGCGGGACCCGGGCAGGTCGTACGAGCCCAGCAGCAGCTCGAGCTCCACGGCCGCACCGGCGAGGGTGAGCTTTCCGGCGGCGCGGGCCAGGCCGGCGTCTGCCTCGCCCGCCGACAACCAGACCACGGTCGGGCCCTCCGCTGCCTGCGCGACGAGGTCGGCGGCGAGGGCGGCCACATCCGGGCAGGGCACCTCGCCGACGGCGATGCCGACGTCGGCCAGGAAGGGGAGGAGGGGGTGTCCGGCCTCGGCGGTCAGGACCCGCCCGTCCCGCAGGGCCTGCCAGGCCTGGCAGGTCAGCAGACCGGCCGGGACCCGGGGCGAGGTCGCGAGGAAGACCAGCCGGCCGGCCACTAGCCGGTCGGCGCCGGCTGCGGCTGGCCCGATCCGGGGGCAACGGTGGGCAGCGTCGCATCCGACGCGGCGGGGGCCGGTGCGGGACTCGTCACGTCCTTGCGCGGGTCGAACGCCGGTGCCACGACACTGCCGGCCTTGGGATCCCAGGTGCCGAAGCGCGGGTTGACGGTGACGCCGAGGCGGCTGGCGGTCCGGCGCAGCAGGTCCTGGACCAGCCCGGTTCGCTGGGTCTGCAGGGCCTGCCGCCGCAGGCTTGGGGTCACCTCGGCCAACGTGGTCGTGTGTCGCTCGATGACGTGCACGACGTGGTAGCCGAACTGCGTGTGCACCACGAGGAACGAGCCCGGCTTCGCTGCGAAGACCGCGTCCTCGAAGGGCTTGACGAACGAGCCCCGCCCGGCGAAGGGGAGGTCACCCCCCTTCGCCTTGTTGCTGGTGTCGAGGGAGTACTGCGCGGCGAGCGGGGCGAACAGCGCGGGGTCCGCCTTGACCCGGCTGAGGATGACGTGGGCCACGTCGGCCTTGGCGACGAGGATGTGGGCCGTGTGTACCTGGTCGTACTGGGCGAGGTTCTGCTGGTAGAGCGCGGCGAGCTGCTCCGGGGGCACCACTGCGTCTGCGGTCAGCTTGTCGCCGACGGCGTCGGTGAGCACGAGGTCACGAACGAAGCCGCGCAGGTCAAGCTTGGCGATTCCGCTCTGCGCAGCCTGCTGCTCAAGCTGGGCCTGACCACCGGCCTGCTGGGCGAAGCCGGCCAGCCGCAGGTCGACGGCGCCCTCGGTCACCGAGACCTGCTGCTCGGCCGCCGCGGCCGCGAGCACGTCGTGGTTGATCATCCGCGCGAGCGTGTCGCGCTGGTACTTGGGCCGGTCCTGGCCGAGCGACTGCTGGGCCTGCGGGTCGGCGAGGCCCCGGGCAACGACCTGGGCGAGCTGGTCGGCCGTGATCCGGTCGCTTCCGACAACGGCGGCGGCGCCTGCGCGAACAGTGCCGCAGGCGCTGACGGCCACGGCGACGGCGCTCACGCACAGAGCGAGACGGACGGAGGTGCGGGTCACGCGGCGGGGTGTCCTTTCGGGGTGGGGCGGTTGGACACAGTTTTCCATGCTTTCAGGCCGGACCAGCGGGCGCTGCCGGCGGCGGTTCGCCCACGACCGCCACGAGCAGGTCCCGCGCCCAGTCCAGCAGGGCCGCGTCGCGAAGTGGGGTGCCGGCCACGCGTGCGGTCGAGGGCCGCGGAACCAGCACGGTGTCCACGCTCGTCTTGACGACCGAGCGGGGGTAGAGGCGCTGCAGGCGCAGGATCTGCGACTCCCGGAGCCGCAGCGGGGCGAACCTGATCTGGTTGCCCTGAACGGTCACCTCGGTCAGCCCGTACTGGCGGGCCAGGGCCCGGAAGGACGCCACCGCCAGCAGGTGCTCCACGGGTGGTGGGGGCGGGCCGAACCGGTCGACGAGCTCCTCGCGAACCGCCTGGATCCGGACCTCGTCGGTGGCCGAGGCGATCCGGCGGTACGCATCGAGACGCAGCCGCTCGCCGGGTACGTAGTCGTGCGGGAGGTGTGCGTCGACGGGCAGGTCAACCTTGGTGTCCAGGGGCTCGACGTCGTCGTCCTCACCCGGCGAGCCACCCCGCTTGAAGTCGGCAACTGCCTCGCCGACCAGGCGCATGTAGAGGTCGAAGCCGACGCTCGCGATGTGTCCGGACTGCTCTCCGCCGAGCAGGTTGCCGGCGCCGCGGATCTCGAGGTCCTTCATCGCCACGGCCATGCCTGCCCCGACCTCCGTGTTCTGCGCAATCGTGGCGAGCCGGTCGATCGCGAGCTCGGTCAAGGGTCGCTCGGGTGGATAGGTGAAATAGGCGTAGGCGCGTTCCCGTCCCCGGCCCACGCGGCCACGGATCTGGTGCAGCTGGGACAGCCCGAACGCGTCGGCCCGCTCCACCACGAGGGTGTTGGCATTGGGGATGTCCAGGCCGCTTTCGACGATGGTCGTGCAGACCAGCACGTCGTAGGCCTTCTCCCAGAAGCCGACCATGACCTGTTCAAGCGCGTCCTCGGCCATCTGGCCGTGGCCGGTGGCGATGCGCGCCTCTGGCACCAGCTCGCGCAGCCGCTTCGCCGCCCGGTCGATGGACTCCACCCGGTTGTGGAGATAGAAGACCTGGCCCTCCCGCAGCAACTCGCGGCGGATGGCGGCGGCGATCTGCCGCTCGTCGTAGGAGCCCACGAAGGTTAGGACCGGGTGCCGCTCCTCCGGCGGGGTCAGGATGGTCGACATCTCCCGGATGCCGGTCAGCGACATCTCCAGCGTGCGGGGGATCGGCGTGGCGCTCATCGTCAGGACATCCACCGCAGTCCTCATCTGTTTGAGGAACTCCTTGTGCTCGACCCCAAAGCGCTGCTCCTCGTCGACGATGACCAGGCCGAGGTCGTGGAAGTGGGTCTCCTTCGACAGCAGCCGGTGCGTGCCGATCACGACGTCGACCGTGCCGGCAGTGACGCCGGCCATGACCTCCTTCTGCTCCTTGTCGGAGTTGAAGCGGCTGACGGCGCGCACCGTCACGGGGAACTGGGCGAACCTGTCCCGGAACGTGTTGTAGTGCTGCTGGACGAGCAGGGTCGTCGGGACGAGGATCGCGACCTGCTTGCCGTCCTGGACAGCCTTGAAGGCTGCCCGGACGGCGATCTCGGTCTTCCCATAGCCGACGTCGCCGCAGATCACCCGGTCCATGGGCACCGGCTTCTCCATGTCGGCCTTGACCTCGCCGATCGCCTCGAGCTGGTCCGGAGTCTCCACGTAGGGGAAGGCATCCTCGAGCTCGCGCTGCCAGGGTGTGTCCACGGCGAAGGCGTGACCGGGAGAGGCCATCCGGGCGCTGTAGAGCTGGATCAGGCCGGCAGCGATCTCCCGGACCGCCTTGCGGGCCCGGCCCTTGCGCTTGGCCCAGTCGCCGCCCCCCAGCCGGTCCAGGCTCGGTGCTTCCCCACCGACGTAGCGGGTCACCTGTTCGAGCTGGTCAGTCGGGACGAAGAGCCGGTCCCCCTTGGCGTACTCGAGGATCAGGTACTCGCGCGTGGCGCCCACGACGGTGCGCTGGACCATCTCGACGTAGCGGCCCACTCCGTGCTGCTCGTGGACGACCAGGTCGCCGGAACGCAGCTGCAGGGGGTCGATCGCGTTGCGCCTACGGCTGGGCATCCGCGTGCTGGGGTCCTTGCTGCCCAACCCCCGCGCCCCGGTCAGGTCGGACTCGGCGAGGACGGCGGTGCGCAGCAGCGCGCTCACGAAGCCGGTCTGCAGGCAACTCGTGGTCACCTGCACGAGACCGGTGGCGCGGACCGAGTCCGGCCTCTCCTCCAGGCGCGCGGGGACGTCGGCCCCGGCCAGGACCTCGAGCAGCCGTTGCGCCGGCCCGTGCCCCTCCGTCGTCAGCACGACCTGCCAGCCGTCGGCGAGCCAGCCCCGGATGTCTGCCAGCGCCCGCTCGACATCACCGCGGTAGGCGGGGGGCGCGGAGGCCGCGAGGACCGCCGACTGGTCATCGAGCTCCTCGTCAGCGGTGAACGGGGTGGCTGACCACCAGGGCAGCCCCAGGTCGCGCGCGTGCTCGCGCACGTCCACCAGCGTCCGGTAGGCGGCGGCTCCGAGGTCGACGGGCGCCTTCCCACCCGTTGCCGCGGTGGCCCATGACGCCTCGAGGAACTCCTGGCTCGTGCGCACCAGGTCGTGCGCCCGCGTGCGCACCTTCTCCGGGTCGCAGACCAGCACGCTCGTGTGTGCGGGCAGCTCGTCAACGAGCAGGCGGAGATCGTCGACGAGGACGGGGGCAAGCGCTTCCATGCCCTCGACCGGTGTCCCCTGCGCGATCTTGTCGCAGATGTCCAGCAGCTCGGGGTGCAGGTCCCCGAGCTGCCTGGCGCGCTCCCTGACCTCAGGGGTCAGCAGGAGCTCTCGGCAGGGCGGCGCCCACAGGCCGTGGGCGGCCAGCCCCGAGGCGGTGGGGATCGACCTCTGGTCCGCGACCGTGAAGAAGCGCACCTCCTCCACCGTGTCGCCCCAGAGCTCGACGCGGACCGGGTGCTCCTCGGTCGGCGGGAAGACGTCGAGGATCCCGCCGCGAACCGCGAGCTCGCCCCGGCGCTCCACGAGCTCGACCCGCGCGTAGGACAGGTCGACCAGGCGGCGGACCACCTGGTCCAGGCCCCCCTCGACGTCCTGACCGGCGAGCAGCCGGACCGGCTCGAGGTCCCCGAGACCAGGGACCTGCGGCTGGAGCAGGCTGCGCACCGGGGCCACGACCACGTCGAGCGGCCCGGTCTCCGGGTCGTCGGCCGACGGGTGCGCCAGCCGCCGCAGGACCGCGATGCGGCGGCCAACCGTGTCGGCCCGAGGGGACAGCCGCTCGTGGGGCAAGGTCTCCCAGGACGGGTAGAGCGCGACGCGGTGCGGGTCGAGCAGGCTGGACAGGGCGCTGACCAGGTCCTCGGCCTCGCGCCCCGTCGCCGTCACCGCCAGGACGGTCCGACCGGCGGCCGCCACACCGGCCACCACGAACGGGCGCAGTCCGACGGGCGTGGTCAGGTCAAGCGCCGGCAGACCGGGCGTCGACAGCGATGCCGACAGGGCCGGGTCGTGAGCCACGAGACGGCCGAGCAGGTCGGCCAGTAACGCCGAGGGCATGGGTCACCTTCCGCTCGTCCGGTCAGCCGGAGGGCAGGTCCAGGCAGCACGGGGACCCCCGTTCGCCAGCCGGACGGGGGTTCCGGCCAGCCTACGGGGCGGTCGGAGTGAGCCAGATCACCGTTGAGTTGCTTGTAGACAGCAACTAATGTGGCCGGCGTGCAGATCAGCGACCTGGAGCGTGAGCTCAATGTCCTGGCCCGCAGGCTCGTCCGACCGGTGCAGCTGCTGGCCGGAGGGACCCTGGACCGGGCCGACTACCTCGCCCTCGGCCGCCTCGTCGACGACGGGCCGATGCGGCTGACGACCCTCGCTGCGCTCCTCGGGCTCGACCTGTCGGTGGTGAGCCGCCAGGTGCGCAGCCTGGAGGCGGCCGGCCTCGCTACCCGCGAGCCCGACCCCGTCGACGCCCGCGCCGCGCTCGTCGGTGCCACGCCGCAAGGTCACGCGGCCCTGCTCGAGACCAGACGTAAGCGGGGCGAGGTCCTCACGGGGGTGCTGTCCGCCTGGCCGGCGGGCGACCGCAGGGAGTTCGTCAGGCTGCTCGCCCGCTTCAACCACGACCTCGACGCGGCGATCTCCGCGCACTTGAACGCCCACACGGCACCGGCACAGGCAGGAACCCGCGCATGACCGCCCCCACGACCGCCCGCCCCGCCGACGCCCCAGAGAGCGCTCTGAGCCACCGGCAGATCCTGTTCGTCATCGGCGGCCTGATGATGGGCATGCTGCTGGCCGCGCTCGACCAGACGATCGTCTCCACTGCGCTGCCGCACATCGTGGGCGACCTCGGCGGCCTGGACCACCTGTCCTGGGTCGTCACGGCCTACCTGCTCAGCTCGACCGCGTCGACCCCGCTCTACGGCAAGCTGTCCGACCTCTACGGGCGGCGCACCGTCTACCGGACGGCCATCGTCATCTTCCTGGTCGGATCGGTCCTGGCCGGTGCGTCCCAGTCGATGCTGCAGCTCGTGGGGTCCCGGGCGGTCCAGGGCCTCGGCGGCGGCGGTCTCATCTCGCTGGCCATGGCAATCGTCGGCGACGTGATCCCGCCCCGCCAGCGCGGGCGCTACCAGGGTTACTTCGGCGCCGTGTTCGGCATCTCCAGCGTGGCCGGTCCGCTGATCGGCGGCTTCTTCTCCGACTCCACCCTCGGCTGGCGGTGGGTGTTCTACATCAACCTGCCGCTCGGGATCGCCGCCCTCGTCGTGACGAGCGCCGTGCTCAAGCACGTGCCGTTCTCCCGCCGGGAGCACGTCATCGACTACGCCGGCGCCACCCTGATGGTCGGCGGGGTGTCCTCCCTGCTGCTCGTCACGGTGTGGGGCGGCACCGTGTACGCCTGGACGTCCTGGCAGGTCATCACCGCCGCCGTCCTGGGCGTCGTCCTGACCGTGTCATTCGTCCTGCGCGAGCGGGTGGCCCGCGAGCCGATCCTGCCGCTGCGGTTGTTCCGCGACCCGGTCTTCAGCGTCAGCAGCGGGATCGCCTTCCTGGTCGGCTTCATGATGTTCGGCTCGATCATTTTCCTGCCGCTGTACCTGCAGGTCGTTGATGGAGCCTCCGCCACGTCCTCGGGTCTGCAACTGGTCCCGCTGATGCTCGGCGTCGTGTCGGCCTCCGTCGCAAGCGGCCGGCTCATCTCCCGGATCGGCCGGTACAAGGCGTTCCCCATCCTGGGAACGGCCCTGGCCAGCGTGGGTCTGCTGCTGCTGTCCCAGCTGTCGGTGCACACGAGCCGGCTGGTCATCTCGGCCGACATGGCCCTGCTGGGTGCGGGCATCGGCTGCGTCATGCAGGTGCTGATCCTTGCGGTCCAGAACAGCGTGCACCGCAACGACCTGGGTATCGCCACCTCGTCCAACGCCTTCTTCCGTTCCATGGGCGGAGCTTTCGGCACCTCGGTGTTCGGCGCTGTGCTCTCCCACCGGCTGACCAGCGAGCTCTCGCACCGGCTCCCCGGGGTGGCGGGCAACATCGGCAAGGGTGGGGCGACGCTGCTGCGCAGCCCGGAAAAGCTCAAGCTGCTGCCCCCGCACATCCACGAGGCCCTCATCACCTCGTTCGTGATGGCCGTCCGGACCGTGTTCCTGACGGCGGTCCCGTTCGCGGTGACCGCGTTCCTGCTGGCGCTGGCGCTGCGGGAGAGCCCGCTTCGCGACTCCCCGCACGTGACCAACCCGGCGCCGTCCGGCGGCGAGGTCGAGCTTGAGGGTGTCACGGCCTGACGGCGTCCCAGGTGTGGTCGCCTCAGAGCACGTCGGCGTGAAAGACGTTCTGGGCGCTCTCCAGAGCTGACACGAGCAGGGCCTCCACCGCATCGGCAGTGCGGTCGACGTGGAAGGGCAACTCCTTGCGCTCCGTCGGGGAGAAGTTGCTCAATACGAAGTCCGCGGGGTCCTGACGTCCCGGGGGGCGGCCGATGCCGAACCGGACCCGGAGGTACTCCCGGCTGCCCAGGGACGAGGTCACGGACCGCAGCCCGTTGTGGCCGTTGTCCCCCCCACCCCGCTTGAGCCGGACGGAACCGAACGGGACGTCAAGCTCGTCGTGCACGACCACGAGCCGGTCGAGCGGGATCTTGAAGTAGTTGCGCAGCGAGGCGACCGGCCCGCCCGACTCGTTCATGTAGGTCTTGGGCTTGGCGAGCACGGTGCGCACCCCGCCGAGCCGGGTCTCGACAAGGTCGGCTCGGCCCTTGTGGGCGGTGAAGCGGCCACCGGCCCGCTCGGCCAACAACGCCAGAACCATGAACCCGGCGTTGTGCCGGTGCCAGGTGTAGGTAGGACCCGGGTTGCCCAGGCCCACGACGAGCCAGGACTCGCCGGCGACGGGGCCCGTCACGCCGGGCTCCGGTCAGCCCTCGGAGGCCGGCGTCTCACCGGACGACGCGGCCTCGGCCGGCTCGGTCTCGGACTCGCCGGCCGCCTCGGCGGCAGCGGCAGCCGGGCCGCTGGCGGCGGTCTCCTCCTCGGCGGCGGACAGCTCCGCCTCGAGCTGCTCCTCGCTCTTGACCCCAAGACCCTGCACGATGACGTGCTCGGCGTCCTGCGCCAGTGTGACCCCCGCCGGGAGGGTGACGTCGCTCGCGGACACGTGCTGACCGGGCTTGAGACCGGCGATCGACACCTCGACATGGTCGGGCAGCTTCGTCGCGTCCGCCTCGACGGTCAGCGTCATCGTCTGCTGGTCCACGAGCGTGTCGGGGTCCGCGGTGCCGGTCAGCTGGATCTGGACCTCGACCGTGACCCGCTCGCCCTTGCGCACGGCGACGAGGTCAACGTGCTCGAGAAAGCCCTTCAGGGGGTCGCGGACGACGACCTTCGGAAGCGCGAGCTGGTCGCCGTCGGCGGTCTCGAGCGTCAGCAGCACGTTGGGGTCGTGCTTGAGCGCGCGGAGCAGCTCGTGGCCGGGGAGCGCGAAGTGCCGGGGGGCGTCCCCGTGGCCGTAGAGGACGGCCGGAACCTTGTTGTCCCGGCGGACGCGGCGCGCGGCGCCCTTGCCGAACTCGGTGCGGGGCTCGGCGGCGATACGGACCTCGGACACGGCGGGATGCTCCTCGAACAGTGGTCATGGGGTGCGGCGCCCGGAAGGG
>JALYIZ010000045.1 GCA_030775505.1 Actinomycetota bacterium
TCGCCGGACTGCGGGAGGTCGCCGCCCCTGTCCTCGTCGTCGCCGGTGCGGTCGACGCGCTCACCGGTGTGGCCGCCGCGCGTGACGTGGCGGCGTGCTTCCCCCACGCCCGGACCGTGGTCCTGCCCGATGCCGGTCACTTCCCGTGGGTCGACCAGCCGGACGCCTTCCGGTCCGCCGTCACCGGTTTCCTGGCGCGCGACTGAGGCCTCGGTTACTCTGGCGGCGTGACGCGCGCGGGCCTGCTCCTTAGCCGCCGCGGCGGGGCCTGAGTCCAGGCGGCTCCCCGTCGCGGGTCCGAGCGCTGGCCGCGTCCGCTCACCCTCACCGGAGTCAGCTCATGCCCCCCGTCATGCCGTTCCACCGCTACCAGGCCTTTCCCCCCGTCGACCTGCCCGACCGGACATGGCCGCACCGGCAGATCACGCGTGCGCCCCAGTGGTGCAGCGTCGACCTCCGCGACGGCAACCAAGCGCTGATCGACCCGATGGACACCGCGCGCAAGCTGCGCATGTTCGCCCTGCTCGTCGACCTCGGCTACCGCGAGATCGAGGTCGGTTTCCCTGCGGCCAGCACGACGGACTTCGACTTCATCCGCACGCTCGTCGAGGACGACCTGGTCCCCGACGGGGTCACCGTGCAGGTCCTCACCCAGGCCCGCGAGGAGCTCATCGAGCGGACCGTGCAGTCCCTGGTGGGCCTGCGCGGGACGGCGCTGATCCACCTCTACAACTCGACGTCCACCCTGCAGCGACGGGTCGTGTTCGGGCTCGACCGCGACGGCGTGAAGGACATCGCCGTCCAGGGCGCCCGCTGGTGCCAGAAGTACGCCGAGTCGCTGCTCGCCGGCACCCACGTGCGCTGGCAGTACAGCCCGGAGTCGTTCACCGGCACCGAGCTCGACTACGCCGTTGAGGTCTGCGAATCGGTCATGGACGTGTGGGAGCCCTCGGCCGACCGGCCCGTCGTGCTCAACCTGCCGGCGACGGTCGAGATGTCCACGCCCAACACCTACGCCGACCAGATCGAGTGGTTCGGCCGCGCGCTGAGCGGACGTCGCTCCAGCGTCATCCTGAGCCTGCACCCGCACAATGACCGGGGGACGGCGGTCGCGGCTGCCGAGCTCGGGGTGATGGCCGGGGCCGACCGCGTGGAGGGGTGCCTGTTCGGCAACGGTGAGCGCACAGGCAATGTCTGCCTGGTGACCCTGGGGCTCAATCTGGTGAGCCAGGGCGTGGACGCCGGGATCGACTTCTCCGACATCGACGAGGTCCGGCGCACCGTCGAGTACTGCAACCAGCTGCCGGTGCACCCGCGGCACCCCTACGGCGGCGACTTGGTCTACACGGCCTTCTCCGGCTCGCACCAGGACGCCATCAAGAAGGGCTTCGAAGCGCTCGAGCGCGACGCGGCGGCGGCCGGGACGCCGGTCCGGGACTTCCCCTGGGCCGTCCCCTACCTGCCCATCGACCCGCTCGACGTCGGCCGCTCCTACGAGGCGGTGATCCGTGTCAACAGCCAGTCCGGCAAGGGCGGGGTCGCCTACGTGCTCAAGCATGACCACCACCTCGAGCTGCCGCGGCGGATGCAGATCGAATTCGCCCGTGTCGTCCAGGAGATCGCCGACGCCGATGGCGGGGAGATCGCACCCGCACGGATCTGGTCGGTCTTCCGCGAGACCTACCTCGACCGCGAGTCGCCGCTGCGGCTCGTCTCGTTCCAGACGGTGAGCGGGGACGAGGACCGCATCGAGGCGGTGGTCGAGCTCGACGGCCGGACGCACCGGCTCGCCGGAAGTGGGAACGGGCCGATCGCGGCGTTCGTCCACGCCCTGGCAGAGCTCGGGCTCGATGTCCGCGTCCTGGACTACGCCGAGCATGCCACCGGGGCCGGTGAGGAGGCGCAGGCCGCCTCCTACCTGGAGGTCGCCGTGGACGGCCAGGTCCTGTGGGGGTGCGGCGTCCACCCGAGCATCGTGACCTCCTCCCTGCGCGGCATCGTCGGTGCCGTCAACCGGGCCCGGGCCGTTTAGCCTTGCCCGGGTGAACATGCGCCTGGCAGTCATCGGTGGGGACGGCATCGGGCCCGAGGTGGTCGCCGAGGGGCTGAAGGTCCTTCTGGCAGTGCACCCGGGGGTCACCTGCACCTCCTACGACCTCGGGGCGGCGAGGTGGCACCGCACCGGCGAGACGCTGCCGGACAGCGTCCTTTCGGAGCTGCGGGGGCACGACGCGATCCTGCTGGGGGCCGTGGGTGACCCCGGCGTGCCGCCGGGCGTGCTCGAACGGGGCCTGCTGCTGAGGCTGCGGTTCGCCCTGGACCACCACGTCAACTTGCGGCCGGTGCGGCTGTTCCCCGGGGTCAGCTCGCCGCTCGGAGACAAGGCCATCGACATGGTCGTCGTGCGCGAGGGCACCGAGGGGCCGTACGTCGGGAACGGCGGGGTGCTCCGGCAGGGCAGCGTGCACGAGGTGGCGACAGAGGTGTCGCTCAACACCGCCTTCGGCGTGGAGCGGGTGGTGCGCGACGCCTTCGCCCGCGCTCGCAGCAGGCGAGGCCGCTTGACGCTCGTGCACAAGACCAACGTCCTGGTCCACGCCGGCGGGCTGTGGCAGCGGGTCGCCGACGAGGTCGCCGGCGACTTTCCGGACGTCGCCCTCGACTACCTGCACGTGGACGCGGCTGCGATGTTCTTCGTGTCGGCACCGGAGCGCTTCGACGTCGTCGTGACGGACAATCTCTTCGGCGACATCCTCACCGACATCGGCGCGGCCATCGCGGGCGGCATCGGTCTGGCCGCGAGCGGCAACCTCGACGTCTCGAGGGTGAACCCGTCGATGTTCGAGCCGGTGCACGGGAGCGCACCCGACATCGCGGGCACCGGCACGGCCGACCCCACGGCCACGGTGCTGTCAGTCGGCCTGCTGCTCTCGCACCTGGGACTGGACGCCGAGGCTACGGCTGTGGCGGATGCCGTCGCGGCCGACCTGGCCGCGCGCGGCACCGCGGTGCGCTCGACCACCCAGATTGGCGACGCGCTCGCCGGACGGGTGTGCTGACCGGCCACCGGACGGGAGTTCTCAGGGCTCCGGCCCGACGGTTACGGTGGGGGCTCGGAGGAGAGGAGTACCTGTGACGTTCCAGCTGCAGCCAGCGGACAGCCCGGTCGACGCCGAGGCCCGGGCGCGGGTCCTTGCCGCGCCGGTCTTCGGCCGGTCCTTCACCGACCACATGGTGAGCGTGGCCTGGACCCGCGAGCAGGGCTGGCACGACGCCCGCCTCACGGCCTACGCCCCCGTCACCGTTGACCCAGCCTCCGTGGTGCTGCACTACGGGCAGACCGTGTTCGAGGGGCTCAAGGCCTACCGCCAACCCGACGGGGGCGTCGCGCTGTTCCGCCCCGAGCGCAACGCCGCCCGCATCGATGCCTCCTGCCGGCGCCTGGCGCTGCCGGAGCTGCCCCGCGGGATGTTCGTGGAGGCGTGCGAGCTGCTGGTGCGGACCGATGCGGCCTGGGTGCCCGAGGCGGAGGGGTCCTCGTTGTACCTACGCCCCTTCATGTTCGCCGACGAGGTGGGGCTGGGGGTGCGGCCGAGCGACTCGGCTCGCTTCCTGGTCATCGCCTCCCCGGCAGGCAACTACTTCTCCGGTCCCCTTCGCCCGGTGTCGTTGTGGCTGTCGCAGGAGTACGTGCGCGCGGCCCCCGGTGGCACGGGGGCGGCCAAGTGCGGCGGCAACTACGCGGCCTCGCTCGTCGCGCAGCAGGAGGCCATCGCCAACGGCTGCGACCAGGTCGTCTTCCTCGACGCGGTGGAGCACCGCTGGGTCGAGGAGCTCGGTGGCATGAACCTGTTCTTCGTCCAGGACGACGGCACGCTCGTCACGCCCGAGCTCACCGGGACGATCCTCGAAGGCATCACCAGGGACTCGCTGGTGACTCTCGCGCGCGACCTCGGGCACAGGGTCGAGGAGCGCCGGGTCGATGTCGACGAGTGGCGCAAGGGCGTCGCCGACGGGCGCATCGTCGAAGTCTTCGCGTGCGGCACGGCGGCGGTGGTGACCCCCGTGGGTGCGCTGCGTTGGCCCGACGGCGAGGCGGTCGCGGGAGCCGGTGAGCCGGGCCCGGTCACGATGCGGCTCCGGCAGGCCCTGCTCGACATCCAGTACGGACGCGCGGCCGATCCGCACGGGTGGGTGCACCCGGTCGGGTGACCGCTCGGGTCGTGGACCCCGCCGCCCGTGGGACGTAGCCTGCGGCCACGGCGCACCGCCGCTGACGCCGGAGGCCCCTGTGGACGTGCGTGACGCGATGACCCCGACCGTGCTCTCGGTCGGGCCCACCCACACGCTGCGGCAGGTGGCCCAGCAGATGGCTGCCCGCCGCGTGGGCGCGGCCGTCGTGCTCGACCCGGCAGCCGACGGCCCGGGCATCCTCACCGAGCGGGACGTCCTCGAGGCGGTCGCCGCCGGTCAGGACCTCGACACCGAGCTGGCGACGGACCACCTGACGCGCGAGGCGGTGGTCGCGACGCCGGACTGGCCGCTGCGCAAAGCGGCGGCGACCATGGTCAGCGGCGGCTTCCGGCACCTTGTGGTCTGCCAGGGGGACGACGTCGTCGGGGTGCTGTCGGTCCGAGACGTCATCCGGGTCTGGAGCGACGCCGCGCCCTGACCGCCTCTGCCCGCGGTCCCGGCTTGGCAGTCGGGCACAATGGGGCCGGCGGCCACCCCGCCGTCGCACGGCCCGTGTCCCGCCACCGCTCCTCCGGGCTCCCTCCGCCGCCTGCTCCGAGGACGACCCTGTGACCGCCGACTCCTTCCACGTCTACGACACGACCCTGCGCGACGGCGCGCAGCGGGAGGGCCTGTCCCTGTCGGTCCACGACAAGCTGGTCATCGCCCGGCACCTCGACGACCTCGGGGTGGGCTTCATCGAGGGGGGCTGGCCGGGCGCCAACCCCAAGGACGTGGAGTTCTTCGCGCGCGCCCGGACCGAGCTGAGCCTGTCCACGGCGGTGCTGTGCGCGTTCGGGGCCACGCGGCGCCCCGGGTCAGTGGCCGCCGATGACAGCCAGGTGGCGCACCTGCGGGACTCCGGCGCCGGCGTCGTGACCGTCGTCGCCAAGTCCGACGTACGGCACGTGGAACGGGCGCTGCGCACCACGCGCGAGGAAAACCTTGCGATGGTCGCGGACACCGTCGCCCACCTGCGGGCCGAGGGCCAGCGTGTGTTCCTTGACGCTGAGCACTTCTTTGACGGCTACCTGGTCGACCCGGCCTATGCAGTGGAGGTCCTCCGGGCGGCCGCCGAGGCGGGGGCGGACGTCGTCGTGCTGTGCGACACCAACGGCGGGATGCTGCCCGGGCAGCTCGCGGAGGTGGTGGGCAAGGTCGCCGGCACCGGGCTGCGCATCGGCATCCACGCCCACAACGACACCGCCTGCGCCGTCGCCAACTCCCTAGCCGCGATCGAGGCGGGCGCCACCCACGTCCAGGGGACCGCCAACGGCTACGGGGAGCGTTGCGGCAACGCCGACCTGTTCAGCGTCATCGCCGCGCTCGAGGGCAAGCTCGGCAGAGAGGTCCTGCCCGCCGGCAGGCTCGCGGAGCTCGGCCGGGTGGCACACGCGGTCGCGGAGGTCGCCAACATCGCGCCGGACCCCCACCAGCCCTGGGTGGGGGCGAGCGCGTTCGCGCACAAGGCTGGCCTGCACGTCAGTGCCATCAAGGCCGACCCGGACCTGTACCAGCACGCCACGCCCGCGTCGGTAGGCAACGACATGCGGCTGCTGGTGTCCGAGCTCGCGGGCCGGGCCACCATCGAGCTCAAGGGCCGCGAGCTCGGACTCGAGCCTGACAAGGACACGATCGGCCGGGTCATCGAACGGGTCAAGGAGCTCGAGTCCGTCGGCTGGTCCTTCGAGGCTGCCGAGGCCAGCTTCGAGCTGCTCCTGCGCGAGGAGATGGGACAGCGCCCGCGCTACTTCGACCTGGAGAGCTGGCGGGTGATCGTCGAGCGGCGGGCCGACGGACAGGTTGTCTCGGAGGCCACCGTCAAGCTGCACGCCCAGGGATCACGCATCGTCGCGACCGGCGAGGGCAACGGTCCGGTGAACGCCCTCGACACCGCCCTGCGGCACGCCCTGCTGGAGCTGCACCCGGGCCTCGCCGCGCTGTCGCTGGTGGACTACAAGGTGCGCATCGTCGACGGTGCCCAGGGGACGGGCGCAGTGACCAGAGTCCTCGTGGAGACCTCGGACGGCCGCACGGAGTGGGACACCGTCGGGGTGCACGAGAACGTCATCGCAGCCTCGTGGCAGGCGCTTGAGGACGCCTACACGACCGGTCTGCACCGCCAGGACGCGGAGCAGGCGGCGGACTAGGACGAGGTGGGAGCCTCCCACCATTGGCACCACCACTCGGCCCCGACCAGGATCCGCAGCTGAGGGTGCCAGCAGTAGGTCACGTCGCTGTCGCCGTCGAGGTAGTACAGGCAGTTGCCGCACTTCTCGCCACCGAAGGGCTTCCCGCGCAGGGCGGCGTCCTCCACGAGCAGCTGCAGCTTCTGGTTGTTGGTCTCGTCGACAGGCTGGGGTTCGGGTGCTCCGACCTCGATGCGCGCCTCGGTCATGGGACGAGCCTAGCGACCACCGGTAGCCTCCCGGGCGTGCGCATCGCCCGCTTCTCCGCCGACGGTGAGGTCTGCTTCGGCGTCGTGGAAGGGCCGGGGGAGGACCCCGCCGACCTGGTCGTGGCGCCGGTGGCCGGCCACCCCTTCGCCCCGTTCACGTTCTCGGGCGAGCCGCGCCCGCTGTCCACGGTCCGCCTGCTCGCCCCGGTCCTGCCCAGCAAGGTCGTCTGCATCGGCAAGAACTACGCCGACCACGCGGCCGAGATGGGCGGACCGGCCCCGGTCGACCCGGTGGTGTTCCTCAAACCCTCGACGTCGGTGATCGGTCCAGGGGACGCCATCGTCCTGCCCCGGGACAGCAACCGCGTCGACCACGAGGCCGAGCTCGCGGTCGTCATCGGCCGCCTGTGCCGCGACGTGCCGAAGGAGCGGGCGCTGGAGGTGGTGCTGGGCTACACCTGCGCCAACGACGTCACGGCCCGCGACCACCAACAGGCTGACGGGCAGTGGACCCGAGGCAAGGGTCACGACACCTTCTGCCCGCTCGGCCCCTGGGTCGAGACCGACCTCGACGCCGCCGACCTCGCGGTGCAGTGCCGCGTCGACGACGAGCTCCGCCAGGACGGGCGCACGGCACAGCTGCTGCACGGTGTCCCCGCCGTGGTCGCGTGGGTCACTGCGTTCATGACCCTGCTCCCCGGCGACGTCATCCTGACCGGGACACCAGCCGGCGTCGGACCCCTCGCGAGCGGCCAGCGGGTCGAGGTCCGGGTCGAGGGCATCGGCAGGCTGACCAACCCGGTCGTGAACCGGTGACGCAGGTGCGTCTGCGCGTGGCGCCCTCACCGACGGGTGACCCGCACGTCGGAACCGCTTACATGTCGCTGTTCAACCTTGCCTTCGTGCGGCGGCACGGGGGCGCGTTCGTGCTGCGGATCGAGGACACCGACCGGGCCCGCTTCCGCAGCGACAGCGAGCAGCAGGTGTACGACACGCTGCGGTGGCTCGGGCTGGACTGGGACGAGGGGCCCGACAAGGGCGGGCCGTTCGGGCCGTACCGGCAGTCCGAGCGCCTGGACACCTATCGCCCCTACGTCGACCAGCTGGTCGACGCGGGACACGCCTATCTCTGCTGGTGCACGCCGGAGCGTCTGCAGCTGATGCGCGAGGAGCAGCAGAAGGCAAAGCAGCCGACCGGCTACGACCGGCTGTGTCTCGGGAAATCACAGGTCGAGCGAGCGGCGTTGCCGGGGGCCTCCGAGGCCGCCGTGGTGCGCATGCTGATCCCCGACGACGCCCCGACCGTCTTCGAGGACCTGGTCCGTGGCGAGGTCCACGCGCCGCGGCCGGACGACCAGGTCCTGCTCAAGGCTGATGGCTTCCCGACGTACCACCTCGCTGTTGTGGTCGACGACCACCTCATGGGCATCACCCACGTGGTGCGGGGCGAGGAGTGGATCTCCTCGACGCCCAAGCACCTTCTGCTGTTCGACTGGCTCGGCTGGCAGCGTCCCGAGTTCGCCCACATGCCGCTGCTGCGCAACGTGGACAAGTCCAAGATCTCCAAGCGGAAGAACCCAGCCGCCCGGCTCACCTGGTTTGTCGAACAGGGCTACCTGCCGGAAGCTCTCTGCAACTTCCTGGGGCTGCTCGGCTACTCCCTCCCCGACGGGCGCGAGGTGTTCTCCTTCGCCGACATGTCCGCAAGCTTCGAGTGGTCGCGGGTCAACACGGTCGGGCCGGTGTTCGACCTGGACAAGCTCGGCTGGCTCAACGGTCACTACATCCGGACTCTGGCGGAGCACGACCTGGTGGAGCGGCTGGTGCCCCACCTGCAGAGCGCTGGCCTCCTCGCCGATCCACCGTCGGGAGAGGCCCTGGCGGCCGTGACGGCGGCGGTGCCGCTGATCCAGACCAGGATGGCCACCTTGTCCGAGGCAGCCGGCCTGCTCCGCTTCCTGCTCGTTGAGGAGGAGGTCTTCGGGGTGGATTCGGAGGCGGCGGCGAAAGCGCTCGGCGCGGAGGCCTGGCCGGTGCTCGGGGCCGCCCTCGAGGCGCTCTCAGCGGTCGCAACCTGGCACACCGAGGAGGTACAGGCTGCTCTGGACGCGGCTCTCATCGACGGTCTCGGGCTCAAGCGGGGCAAGGCCTACACACCCGTCCGCGTGGCGGTCTGCGGTGCGACGATCGCCCCACCGCTGCCGGAGTCGCTCGCCCTGCTCGGCCGGGAGCGGACCCTACGTCGGCTGCGGGCGGCGCTGCCGGCAGTCCGCTAGACTCTCTGCGGCGCCGACGGGCGGCCCTTTCCGGGCCCCTCCTCGGCCGCCATGGGGTATGGGGTAATTGGCAGCCCGACGGTTTCTGGTTCCGTTAGTCTTGGTTCGAGTCCAGGTACCCCAGCGCACGACCAACTGAATGTTTCTAGGGCCCCGTCGTCTAGCGGCCTAGGACGCCGCCCTCTCACGGCGGTAGCGTGGGTTCGAATCCCATCGGGGCTACTTTTTTTGCCAGCAGTCGGCATGCCGTGACGAGGGCCGCAGTCATCGGGCGGCGTCAGAGGACCTTGCGCAGCAGTCGCAGCTCGGGGAGAGCGAACCCGGGGAACAGCCCCTCAGTGGCCAGCAGGAACGCGTCGGGCAGGTACCGGACGGGGGCGCCCGCGTAGGCGGCGATGGCCGCGGCGTGGCGGTCGCGGTGCGCGGCGAGGTTGATGACCTCACAGCTGCGGGTGTCTTGCATGATCTGGGCTCCTCTCGGTGGGCCCCACCCTGTCGTCGGGGAGGGGCGCGCCGCTATGGCCCGAAGTGACCGTTTCGCCCGGCACAGGTGACTAGTCCGTCTTGACCCCCTCTGCCGGCTTGAGCAGCAGCTCGAGCGCAGCCGCCGCCCGGAGCACTGCGGCGCTGTGCAGCCGGCCCGGGGACCGCGTCAGCCGGTCGAGGGGGCCGGACACGCTGACCGCCGCGACGACATCCCCCCGCACGTCGCGGACCGGAGCTGACACCGAGGCGACGCCCTGCTCGCGCTCACCGACCGAGTGCGCCCAACCGCGCCGGCGCACCTCTGCGAGAGCGCGGACGCCGAAGGCCGAGCCTGCGAGGGGACGTCCCTCGGCCGCCCACGCGCTGAGGACCTGCGCGGCTGACCCCGCCGTCATCGGCAGGACGCTGCCCACCGGAACGGTGTCGCGCAGGCCGCTGACCCGCTCCGCCGTGGCCACGCACAGCCTGCTCTCCCCATGCCTGCGGTAGAGCTGGGCACTCTCGCCGGTCGCCTCACGCAGCTCGCGCAGGATCGGCGCCGCCCCGTCCAGCAGTGGGTCGACGGCTGTCGCCGCAGCCAGCTCGCCGAGGCGCGGACCCAGATGCCAGCGCGCCTGCACGTCCCGGCACAGGAGCCGATGGGTCTCCAGGGCGACGGCGAGGCGGTGCGCCGTCGCCCTGGACAATCCCGTGTGGGCCGTCAGCTCGGCCAGGCTGCGGGCACCGTCCTGAACGGCGTTGAGCACGAGGACGGACTTGTCCAGGACGCCGACTCCGCTAAGGTGTTCCATAGCGTGATACTGCCATCCCAACATACGAGACAGCAAGGAGAAGGGGCCATGGGCCGGACGCTCGCCGAGAAGGTGTGGAAGGCCCACGTGGTCCGGGAGCGTGACGGCGAGCCCGACCTGCTCTTCGTGGACCTCCACCTCGTCCACGAGGTCACCAGCCCGCAGGCGTTCGACGGGCTGCGCCTCGCGGGGCGCACCGTGAGACGACCCGACCTGACCCTGGCCACCGAGGACCACAACGTGCCGACCGACCTTGCGGGGCCGTTCCCCACCGCGATCGCCGACCCCGTGTCGCGGATCCAGGTGGACACGTTGCGGTCCAACTGCGCGGAGTTCGGGATCCAGCTGCACCCGATGGGGTCTCCCGGTCAGGGGATCGTGCATGTCATCGGACCGCAACTCGGGATCACTCAGCCCGGGATGACCATTGTGTGCGGCGACAGTCACACCAGCACCCATGGTGCGTTCGGTGCCTTGGCCTTCGGCATCGGCACCAGCGAGGTCGAGCACGTGCTGGCCACCCAGACGCTGCCTCTCGAGCGTCCCCGGACGATGGCGGTGACCGTCGAGGGCAGCCTGGGCGCCGGCGTCACTGCGAAGGACCTGGTGCTCGCCCTCATTGCACAGGTGGGGACGGCCGGTGGCCAGGGCCACGTCGTGGAGTACCGCGGCGCGACGGTGCGGGCCTTGTCGATGGAGGCGCGCATGACGGTGTGCAACATGAGCATCGAGTGGGGGGCGCGCGCGGGGATGGTGGCACCCGACGAGGTGACCTTCGCCTACCTGAAAGGCAGACCGCACGCACCCACCGGGGCCGACTGGGACCAGGCCGTCGCGGACTGGTCGGCACTCGTGACCGACGACGACGCCACCTTCGACAGGGAGGTCGTCCTCGACGCCGCCCGGGTCAGCCCCTTCGTCACCTGGGGCACCAACCCGGCCCAGGGCGTTCCACTCTCCTCATCGGTCCCGGACCCTGACTGTCTGCCGGAAGGGAACGCACGGGATGCGGCTGCCCGCGCCCTCGACTACATGGGACTGCGGCCCGGGACGGCGATGCGCGACATCGCCGTCGACACGGTGTTCGTGGGCTCGTGCACCAACGGTCGGATCGAGGACCTTCGGGCCGTCGCGGAGGTGATGCGCGGGCGGACTGTTGCGCCAGGGGTCCGGATGCTCGTCGTGCCGGGCTCGATGCAGGTGAAGGAGCAGGCGGAGGCGGAGGGACTCGACGCCCTGCTCACGGCTGCCGGTGCCGAGTGGCGCAGCGCCGGCTGCTCGATGTGCCTGGGCATGAACCCGGACACCCTGAAGCCGGGAGAGCGCAGCGCTAGCACCTCCAACCGCAATTTCGAGGGCCGCCAAGGCCGCGGAGGGCGCACGCACCTGGTCAGCCCTCAGGTCGCAGCCGCCACTGCCGTCGCAGGCCACCTGGCCGCCCCCGCCGACCTGGAGGCCTGACCATGGAACCCTTCACGACCCACGTGGGGACGGCCGTGGCCCTGCGGAGAAGCGACGTCGACACCGACCAGATCATCCCGAGCGAGTGGCTCAAGCGGGTGACCAGGACGGGCTTCGGCGCGGGACTGTTCAGCGAGTGGCGGGAGGACCCGTCGTTCGTCCTGAACCGCCCAGAGCATTCCGGCGCCTCCGTACTGCTCGCGGGCGAGAACTTCGGGACGGGGTCCTCCCGCGAGCACGCGGTCTGGGCCCTCACGGACTTCGGGTTCAGGGTGGTCATCAGCCCCCGCTTCGCCGACATCTTCCGGGGGAACGCCCTCAAGGGCGGGCTGTTGCCGGTCGCCCTCCCGCCGCAGACAGTCGCGGCCTTGATGGCGCTGGTCGAGGTGGACCCGACCACCCCGGTGACGGTCGACCTGGCCGCGAGGCTGGTGTCGGCGGGCGACGTCACGGCCTCCTTCGAGCTCGACGACTTCACCAGGTGGCGGCTGATGGAGGGTCTGGACGACATCGGGCTGACCCTGCGCGACGCGTCGCGCATCGCCGACTTCGAAGCCACGCGGCCCGCGTTCATGCCCTCGACGACGCGCGCGGCGGGGAACGGCGTGTCGTAGGCGTTGACTCGCGGCTCGCGGACAGCCCGCTGTTGACGTCCCGCGGGGAGCGACGAGCGGCGCCGTCGTGTCGCCGAAAACCCTTGTGGCATAAGGGATTTTTGCGTCCCGGTCTCTGCGGGGGCTGCGACGCCGCAGCCACTGGAGCCCGACGCCAGCTCAATCACGCGGCGACACAGGGAAAACTCTTCGCGCTGGGTGATTGTCGCGGCACGCTGCGCGCCCTACCTTTCCGCAAGAGAGGCAAAGAGCCTCGACGTTCCAGGAAGGGACACCGTCGTGAACAAGGCCGAGCTGATCGAGGCCATCACCGAGCGGGTCGGTGACAAGCGGACCGCAGTCACAGCGGTCGAGGCAGTCATCGACGCCATCACGCGCGCTGTCGCGAAGGGCGAGAAGGTCGCCATCACAGGGTTCGGCGTGTTCGAGAAGGTCGACCGCGCTGCACGGACCGCACGTAACCCAGCCACGGGAGCCACGGTGAAGCTGAAGAAGACCTCTGTACCCAAGTTCCGCGCCGGACAAGGTTTCAAGGACGTCGTGAGCGGTGCGAAGAAGGTGGCTGCGGCCACCTCGACCGCCGCCAAGGCGACCGCGAAGGCCACGGCCAAGGCGACCCCGAAGGCGGTCGCGAAGAAGGCGGCGCCCGCGGCCAAGGCGGCAGCCAAGAAGGTGACCGCTCCTGCGAAGAAGGCTCCTGCGAAGAAGGCTCCTGCGAAGAAGGCTCCTGCGAAGAAGGCTCCTGCGAAGAAGGCTCC
>JALYIZ010000046.1 GCA_030775505.1 Actinomycetota bacterium
GGTTGTTCGGGGTGGTAAGGAACGTCACGGCGGGCTGGTGCTTGTCCACGCCAGCGACCGCCGCGTCGGCCGTCACCGTGAAGTCAGCGGCGCGCCGCTCGGCGACCCACCCGGTGCACGTCCCGGCAGCGAGCAGCGGGTGCATCGAATACGAAGGCTCGAAACCCAGCGCGGTGCGGCCCGGACCACCAAACGCCTGGCAGACCTGCTGAAGGATCTCGTTGGATCCGTTGGCCGCCCAGACCTGCTCACGGCCTAGCGGCACTCCCGTGGCGGCCGACAGGTAGGCCGCAAGGTCGTGCCGCAGCTCCCAGGCCTCGCGGTCCGGGTACCGGTTGAGGCCGGCGGCGGCTTCGCCGAGTGCGCGCGCGAGGTCGGCGACCAGGGCCGCGGAGGGCGGAAAGGGGTTCTCGTTGACGTTGAGCTGGACGGCCACGGGAAGCTGCGGGGCTCCGTAGGGTCGGCGGCCCACGAGGTCCTCGCGGACCGGTAGGTCCGTCACCGGAGTCGCACCTCGACAGCCTCGACATGCGCAGCCAGGTCCTCCGCGCCCCCGAGAGCTGCGACGTCGGCCGCGACATCACCCAGCGCGTCGCGGGTGTACTCGACCAGGGACATCCGCTTCAGGTAGGACAGGGCGGACAGGCCGCTCGCGTGGCGCGCCGTCCCCCCGGTGGGAAGGACATGGTTGGAACCAGCCAGGTAGTCGCCGAGGCTGACGGGGGCGTGGCTGCCCACGAAGACAGCGCCCGCATTGCGCACGCGCCGGCTACGGGCGGCAGCGTCGGCGGTCACCACCTCGAGGTGCTCCGCGGCCCAGGCGTCAACGACGTCCAGCCCGTGGTCGAGGTCGTCAACGAGGACGTACGCAGACTGGCCGGTGAGAGCTGTGTCGACCCGCTCACGATGACGGGTGGCGGCCACCTGGCGGCTGAGCTCGCCGTCGATCGCGTCCAGCAGGGCCTCGGAGGGGGTGACGAGCAGGCACGCCGCCAAAGGGTCGTGCTCAGCCTGCGCCACGAGATCAGCGGCGACGAAGGCGGGCGCTGCAGTGTCGTCCGCGAGGATCGCGATCTCTGTGGGACCGGCTTCCGAGTCGATGCCGCAACGACCCTGCACGAGCCGCTTTGCAGCTGCGACGTAGACGTTGCCGGGACCCGTGACGAGGTCGACGCGAGGGCAGCCGTTGACACCGAAGGCGAACATGGCGATGGCCTGGGCCCCACCGACCGCGTACACCTCGTCGATGCCCAGCAGCGCACAGGCCGCCAGCACCGCGGGATGCGGTAGGCCGTCGCGCTCCGGCTTCGGTGGGCTGGCGACGGCGATGCTTGTCACACCGGCAATCTGAGCCGGTACGACGTTCATGACCACGCTGCTCGGGTAGGCGACCCGTCCACCAGGCACATAGAGGCCGACGCGGCGCACCGGAAGCCAGCGCTCGGTCACGGTGGCACCCGCCGCCACGTCCACGACCACATCGGGCCGCAGCTGGGCGTTGGACACGCGCCGGACACGGCGCGCGGCCTCCTCCAATGCCTGCCGGACCGCTATCGGCAGCTCAGCGAGTGCAGCAGCCAGCGCCTCAGCGGGCACCCGCAGACCCTCGAGTTCCACGCCGTCGAACCTGGCCGTGGCCTCCAGCACCGCCTCAGCACCGCGGTCTCGCACTGCTTCCACAACCGGACGGACAGCCTCTACTGCAGCCGACACGTCGAGTTGGGCGCGCGGAAGCAGGGGGACTGGGTCCTCCGCCCGCATGCCACGGAGGTCGATGCGGCGCATCACCGGCTGGGCCGGCGCAGGTTGAGCAGCCAGAAGCCGACCATCGCCCCCACCGGCCACCCCACGACGGCGGCTGTGGCGCGCAACCGGATCGGCGCGTCCAGATGGGCGGCCGGCCCCTTCGTCACCGCGAACCGGAAGGCCGCGTAGCCCGGCAGCGTGCCCACCTCGGCGGCGACCAGGGCAGCGAGGATGGCGCCAACGGCCAACCCCACGACCACACCAGGTCCGTATCGCCGACCCAGCCGCCAGGCGAGGACGCCGACGGCGATCCCCACGCCGAAGGTGAGCAGCAGGAACGTGCCGTCGGCGGCAATGAACTCGCGCGGCTCCGCGTGGACGAAGTCGGCACCCTTCCCGCCACCGTAGGCAACGACGGCCGCTCGCGGCGCGACCCAGGACCACACGATCCCTACGGGGGCGCCGAACAGCAGGACACCCAGCCCCGCCAACACGCCTGCGCCGAGGTCCGCCAAGGGGCGTACGGGCCGTTCGCCCCTGGCCTGCGGGGCTGTCGAGTCAGGGAAAACGGTCGCGGAGGCGACGTCGAGAGGGGCAGCCCAGGGATTCACGGTGACATCCTGCCCGGTCGTGCCCGGCGTCACTTCCGGACCGCCCGGCGCAGGCACGCGCCACCGGCCGCGAGCGTGGCCACGGCCACCGCCAGACATACCGCGAGGTCCGCCGCCAGGGTGCCTGCGTGCAGGCCCGGTCCTAGCGCGTCGGCGAACGCGTCAGCGGCGTACGTACTCGGTACCAGGGCACGGATCGGCCGTACTGCGTCGGGCAGCCGGCGGGCAGGGACGATGCTCAGGAACAGAACCACTGTCATGCCGAGCTGACCGGCGGCCGTGGCGAGCTCAGGGCGCGGGGCCAACAGTCCGAGGCAGGCACCGAGCCCGGCCAGGCTCGCTCCGGCCAGCGGAAGGACGAGGACCAGGACCCACAGGTGGGTGAGGGGCAGCCCGTAGAGCCCGACACCCACCATCGCGGTGACCACGGCCCCGGGCACCGTGAACGTGGCGTAGGACAATGCCGTCCCCAGCACAACGGCGGTTGCTGGCACGGGCAGGGCCACGTAGTAGTCCAGGCCACCTCCCGCCCGCAGGAGGCCGAAACGCTGAGCGAGCAGGTTCAGTGCCACGTAGCCCACAACGAGAACGGTCGCTCCGGCGACCACCTGCCGGGCGGTGGCCGAATTGTGCTCGTCGACCACGCCACGCAGAAGAAGAAGGATGCCGACTGACTGCAGCGTGGCGACGAACAGCAACGGCCCCCGCGCCGCCCGGGCACGTGACAGCTGGCCCGAGACGACGGCGCGGACACCCTGGACGAGCCCGGGAACCGCGGCCAGGGGCCACCCGGCCGCGGCCGGGTCCATGTCCCTCATCTGCGCTCCAGGTCGTCGGCGGCTCCGCCGAGCCGGAGGTACACGTCTTCGAGTGAGGGCGTGGCGAGGGTGAAGTCGTCGAGCGCGGCGAACGCGGCTCCGCCCGTCAACGCTGCCAGGGCCGCCCTGGCCTGGGCTTGCGGCAGCCGACAGCTCCAGCGACGCCCCACGACGATCGCGAGCGCAGCCAGCTGGGCCACCACCGGATCCCCAGCCGGCGGCGTCGACCGCCAGACGAGATCGAGCCGCACATCGTCGCCGAGCAGGGCCTTGAGGCCGCCGGGAGTGTCGCAGGCGATGATTCGGCCCGCGTCCAGTACGGCTACCCGGTCAAGGACCGACTCCGCCTCGAGCACGTTGTGGGTGACGAGCACGATGGTGGCGCCCTGGGCGGTCCGCCGCCTCAGCGCCTCCCAGACGGCACGGCGGGCGCCGGCGTCGAGCCCTGTTGTGGGCTCGTCGAGCACGAGCAGCGGCCGGTCCCCGACAAGGGCGGCGGCCAGCTCGGCCAGGCGTCGTTGGCCGCCAGACAGGCTGCGCAGTGCACGGGTGGACAGCTGCGTCAGGCTGAGCTCATCGAGCAGGTCGCCGGTCAGGGTGCGCGCGACGGATCGGCTGAGGCCCCTCAACCGGGCCGTCGTCTCGACGGCCAATCCCACGGGTAGCTCGAGCAGCGCCGGTTCCTCCTGCGCGAGGTAGGCGAGCAGCCGCGGCGCATGGGCCGGGGTGCGCGTGACGTCGTGCCCGAGGAGCTCGATGCTCCCGGCGTCGGGAGCCAGGACCCCGGCGAGCTGGCGCACAAGCGTGCTCTTGCCCGCGCCGTTAGGGCCGAGCAGCCCGAAAACCTCGCCTCGACCCACCGCGAAGCTGATGTTGTCGTTGGCACGGACCGCGTCACCGCGCCCGCGGTACCACCTCGACAATCCCTCGACCCGGACCGCGCAGTCCGCGAAGCCCTCAGCTGAGGGCATCCAGGCGCCACTCGCGGCAGCCGACATCACCGCGTCATCGCCCCTTCCCGGCTCCCGGCGGACACGCCGGACCGGGATGGCAAAGGGTACGCCGGTACACGAGCGGGCGAATCAACCCGTACCCTCCCCGCGTGCGCACCGCAACGTGTTTGCTCTCCCTTGGGCTCGCCGTGTCCGCCTGCACGACTACCACGACGACGCGGGTACCGCTGCCTCGAATCACCGTGCCGGTCCCTGGTGTCACGTTGCCCCCCGACGCCCTGACCCCCCTCGTCCCCTCCCCGACCGATGTCCCGCCGGGCATGGTTCCCCTACTGCAGGCCACGGGACCCCGTACGGCACACGCCATCGCGTCGTTCTCCACCGACCCCAAGTCAGCCGGGAAAGCGCTGCTGGCGCACCACTTCAAACGGGCCTACGCCGCGCAATACGCGGACCCGTCCGACGGACGGGTTCTGTCTGTGGTCGTGTCCGAGTTCGGCTCGGCGAGCGACGCCAAGCTCGATTTCACCTCCGACGTCAAAGGCTCCGGGGGGGCGACGGTTCCCGCCGCCACCATCGGGGATGGCTCCGATGTCCGGACCCAGCTCCTGCCGGGGAAGGCGACGACCGGCCAGCTCGTCACTGTGCGCTTCAGGTTCAAGGCACATACCTGGCTGGTCGCCTACGGCGCTTTCCCGTCGGCGGACCCAGCGATCCCGGAGGGGCTGGCCAGCAGTCTGGTGTCCCGGGCATCCTGATCCGTCCCGACCGCGACGGTCAGTGCCAGGTATCAGCCGTGCGCCACACCAGGATGTCGAGCATCCGCAGCTTGCTGACAGCCCCATCACTGACCTCGGTCAGCCCGTCGAAGGCCGCGCTCTCCCTCTGCAAGTCCTCGCGCATCTGCGTGCAGAGCAGCGCCATGAACTCCTGCCAGGAACGGTCAGTGGCGCGCGGTATCGCCCCAGGCGCGGTGTAGCTCTCGAAGATCCGGCTGTCGTAGAGCGGCACGAGGTCCGGTCGCTTGCGATGCAGGACCTTGCTGAGGATGGTCCCCCGGACTCCCTTGCCCGCATAGGGGGCCTCATCGAGTACGGCGAAGAGGTCGGCGACGGCCCCGACGAGGTCATCGTCGGCGTCCTGGAGCGGCACGGCGGGCAGTTGGGCCACACCCGCGATCCTGGGCATGAGCTCGCGGAGCAGGGCGAAGCGACCACGGTCCACCTCCGCCCCGATCAAGCCTGGAGCCAGGAGGTCGCCATCAACGAGCTCGGCAGTGCCATTGGTCACGAGCCGGTCATAACCGGGAAAGGCATAACCGTTGCGGACGTCGAGGTAGTCGAGCAGGACCTGGTCGGGATGCTCCACGGTCAGGGTGCCGGCGCACAGCCGCATTGTCGCCATCGAAGCCTGGGACTCGTTCATGCGCCCACCGGGAGGCACCCAGAACCGAGCAGGGCCTTCAGATCGGCGAACAGCGCAGGGGTGGCAGTGACCCTCAAGCGGTCGTCGAGGCGCACCAGTGTCGTCTTGCTCCCGTTGACGAGTTGGAGGTGGACCTCGGTCGTACCGGGATGGGTGGCCAGCACCTCCTTGAAGCGCTCCACCACAGGAGGCGTACACCGCGGCGTGGGCAGCGAGACGACGACCGGTCCACGCGGGCCCGTCGACAGATCAGGGACGATGAGCTCGTTGGCGACGATCTTGGGCACGTCCTCGCGCTTGTCCAGGCGTCCGCGGATCAGGACGACCGCGTCCGGTACGAGTTGGACCGCGGCGGCCTGGTACGAGGCGGGAAAGAACATCACTTCGACGGCACCCTCGAGGTCCTCGAGGACCACAAGGGCCCAGGTGTCCCCCTTCTTCGTCACCTTGCGGGTCACGCTCGACAGGATCCCGCCCACCGTCACACTGGACCCGTCGTCTCGGTCGACCAGCGCCGAAACCGGGCAGTCCACTGACGAGGCAATCAGATGCTCGACCCCGAACAGCGGGTGATCGGAGACATAGAGGCCGAGCATCTCCCGCTCATAGGCAAGCAGCAGGGTCTTGTCCCATTCCCCAGACGGCACCGTGACGTCGAAGACGCTCCCCGTGGGCGCCCCCGCGTCGGTCTCATCGAGGCCGAACAGGTCGTACTGCCCGATCGCCTCAGCCCGCTTGGTCTCCAGGCAGGCATCGATCGCTTCCGCATGGACCTGGACCAGACCCTTGCGACTGTGGCCGAGCGAGTCGAAGGCTCCGGCCTTGCACAGTGACTCGACGGTCTTCTTGTTGCAGGCCACCGCGTCGACCTTGCGAAGGAAGTCGGAGAAGTCGCCGAAACGACCCTTCCTCGACCGCGTCGCGACGATGCTCGCTACGACGTTGGCCCCGACGTTGCGGATTGCCGTGAGCCCGAAGCGGATATCGGTTCCCCGGGGAGTGAAGTCCCCGTCCGAGTCGTTCACGTCCGGAGGCAGCACCTTGATGCCCATGCGTCGGCATTCCGCGAGATAGAGCGCACTCTTGTCCTTGTCGTCCTTCACGCTCGTCAACAACGCGGCCATGTACTCAGCGGGGTAGTTGGCCTTCAGGTAGGCCGTCCAAAACGACACCAGGCCGTAGCCGGCGGTATGTGCCCGGTTGAATGCGTAGTCGGAGAAGGGGACCAGGATGTCCCACAGGGTCTTGATCGCCTGGTCGGAGTAGCCGTTCGCCTTCATACCGTCGCGGAACGGCACGTACTCCTTGTCCAGGATCTCTTTCTTCTTCTTGCCCATTGCGCGGCGAAGCAGGTCGGCGGCCCCCAGGGTGTATCCCGCCAGCTTCTGGGCGATGGCCATGACCTGTTCCTGGTAGACGATCAGCCCGTAGGTGTCACCGAGGATGTCGCGCAGCGGCTCCTCGAGCTCCGGATGAATCGCGACGATCGGCTTGCGTCCCGTCTTGCGGTCGGCGTAGTCGTAGTGCGCGTTTGCGCCCATCGGCCCGGGACGGTAGAGCGCAAGGACAGCGGAGATCGTCTCAAAGCTGTCCGGCTGCATGGCCCTGAGCAGCGCTCGCATCGGTCCGCCGTCGAGCTGGAAGACACCGAGGGTGTCGCCGCGGCAGAGCAACTCGTAGGTCGGCGCATCCGGGAGCATGACGTCGAGGTCCTCGAGCACCAGCGTCTCGCCCCGATTGTTCTTGATGTGCAACAGGCAGTCATCGAGAACGGTGAGATTGCGCAGGCCGAGGAAGTCCATCTTCAGCAGACCCAGCGCCTCGCAGGCGCCCATGTCGAACTGCGTGATGATCGCGCCGTCCTGCTCGCGGCGCTGGATCGGGATGACGTCGAGCAACGGCTCACGGCACAGAATCACTCCCGCGGCGTGCACGCCCCACTGCCGCTTGAGGCCCTCCAGGCCCAGTGCGGTGTCCACGACCGCCTTGGCATCGGGATCGGTCTCGTAGAGGGCACGGAACTCCCCCGCTTCGCCGTAGCGCTTGTCTGAGGGGTCGAAGATGCCGGCGAGCGAAAGGTCCTTGCCCATCACCGGCGGAGGCATCGCTTTGGTGATCTTGTCGCCGACCGAGAAGGGGTAGCCCAGCACCCGAGCGGAGTCCTTCACCGCCTGCTTGGCCTTGATCGTCCCGTAGGTGATGATCTGGGAAACCCGCTCTTCGCCGTACTTCTCGGTCGCGTAGCGGATCATGTCGCCGCGCCGCCGGTCGTCGAAGTCAAGGTCGATGTCCGGCATCGAGACGCGCTCGGGATTGAGAAAGCGCTCGAACAACAGCTTGTGCTCGATAGGGTCGAGCTCGGTGATAGCCAGCGCGTACGCAACCAGGCTGCCAGCAGCACTACCGCGGCCCGGGCCGACCCGAATACCCGCCTCATGGGCGTACCGGACCAGGTCGGCCGTGACCAGGAAGTAGCCTGGGAAGCCCATCCGGCAGATGACGTCGACCTCGTAGTCGGCCTGCGTACGGTGGCCGGCAGGCACTCCTGCCGGGAAGCGCCGGTCCAGGCCACGATGGACCTCCTCCCGCAGCCACGACTCCTCGGTGTAGCCGTCCGGGACCGCAACGCGCGGCATGAGGTCGGCGCCCTCACGGAACGTGACCTCACACCGCTCGGCGATCAGCAGGGTGTTGTCGCAGGCTTCCGGGAACTCCGCCCACAGAGCGCGCATCTCCTGCGGGCTCTTGAGATAGAAGTCGTTGGCGTCGAACTTGAAGCGGCCCGGGTCCGCCATCGTCTTGCCCGACTGGACGCAGAGCAGGACCTCGTGTGCCCGCGCGTCCTCGGCGTGCGTGTAGTGCAGGTCGTTGGTCGCGACGAACGGCATGGCGAGCTCACGCGCCAGGCGGACAAGCTCACGCTGCGAGCGCCGCTCGATGTCGAGGCCGTGGTCCATCAACTCGCAGTAGAAGTTCTCCTTGCCGAAGATGTCCTGGAACTCTCCCGCTGAGCGCCGCGCGGCCCCGTAGTTGCCCATTCGCAGATACGTCTGGATCTCCCCGGAAGCGCACCCCGTCGTCGCGATGATGTCCTGGGCGTGCTCAGCCAGCAGCTCCTTGTCCATACGCGGCTTGTAGTAGTAACCCTCGAGGCTGGCCAGGCTCGACAACCGGAACAACCGGTGCATGCCCTCGGTACTCGTGGCGAGCATCGTGAGATGGGTGTACGCGCCGCCGCCGCTGACGTCGTCCTCACCACCAGCCCCCCACTTGACCCGCGTCTTGTCGAACCGGGATCCGGGGGCGAGGTAGCCCTCCATGCCGATGATGGGCTTGATGCCCGCCTTCGTCGCCTTCTTCCAGAAGTCGTACGCACCGAACACGTTCCCGTGATCGGTCATGGCAAGGGCCGGCATCCCCAGCTGGGCGGTCGTGGCGAAGAGGTCGTCCAGGCGCGCGGCACCGTCCAGCATCGAGTACTCGGTGTGCACGTGCAGGTGCACGAACGAGTCGGCCGCGCTCACACGGAGCTCCTTCGGGTACGCCGGGACCTTCAGCGTCGGTCCGAGGGGAAGCCGGGCCGTGCTGTGCCCTGCCAGTCTCCCACGCCACATCGGCAGGAGAGGTGCGCGACACAGGCCAGTCAGGCTCCGTTGCCGCCTCCGTTGCTGCGCGTGGGCTTGACCAGGCCCTTCATCTCGGGCAGCAGTGGGAGTACCCGGAGCGTGCTGGCTTCGGCGCCCATCGCGGCGAGCTCCACCGCCCTGACCCCCTGAAGGTTGGGCAGTCCCGCCAGGATCCTGGCCGGACCGCTGACAACGACCTCGAAGACACACGCGCACCCGGCGCGGTAGGCCGCGGCCTCCTTACCGGCCGTCACCGCCGCGGCCAGGTAGAAGGACCTGAACTGGGCCTCCTCCTTGGTCTTGACCACTATCGACTCGGCGAGCTTGCGGAACTCGCGTTGTTCGACGCCCTTGCGCACGGCAAGGGCCCCGTAGGCCTTGCGGAGGTCAGGAACGAGATCCATGACGGGAACCGGCAGGATCTCCGGGTTGGGTCCGCTCCTCGGCGACCGGAGATAGGCGCGCCGCACCAACAGCGGACCCATCAGGACCCGGATCTGGGTGGGGGTGAAGTACGCGGCGAAGCTGACGAGAGCCAGGTACTGCCCATCTGGCGTCTGTGCGCTGACTGCGGCCGCCCGTTGGCGGGCCCTGGAGATGTAGGCATCGACCGTACTGCCGATGGGGGGACCGAGAAGCGGGCTGGCCGCCACGATCGGGGCAACCTGGAAAGGAGGGCTCGGGAGCCGCGCGGATCCCCCGGAGCGGGCCAGCGCAAGTCCGGCGCCGGCCACGAAGACGGCAAGTGCCACGAGCAGGCCGATCTGCGGCACGTCGCGTACGAATCCCAGCGGCCCGCGCCTGGCGAACCGGTCGTCGAGCCGTCGCAGGGCTACCAGCGGGCCCGACTCGTGAGGGAGCACCACAACGGCCCGCACGTGACTTAGGTGAAGCCGGGCGCGGTGGTTCCGCTGGTGGAAGTCATCGACCAGGCGCCGGAGACCGGCTGACCACAGCGGCACGTAGCGCTGGTCCAGCGAACGGAGGTTCATGACCATGAGGCGACGCGATCGAGCGCCTGCTGGAGGTCGGCGGGGTAGGAGCTGGACAACTCGATCCAGCGACCGTCATCAGGGTGGGCGAATCCGAGGCGCACTGCATGCAGCCACTGCCGCCCCAGTCCCAGCCGACCCGACAATGTGGGGTCGGCCCCGTAGGTGATGTCGCCCACGCAGGGGTGCCGCAGAGCAGCCATGTGGACGCGGATCTGGTGCGTTCTTCCCGTCTCCAGGTGGACGTCCAACAGGCTGGCGTGCCGGAAGGCCTCGATCGTCTCGTAGTGGGTGACGCTATCCCGCCCACCGGCGACGACGGCGAACTTGTAGGCAGACGTCGGGTGCCTGTCGATCGGGGCGTCGATGGTGCCCACGGACGGATCCGGATGACCCTGCACCAGGGCGTGGTAGCGCTTGTCGACGGTGCGTTCGCGAAACGCGTCCTTGAGAACGGCATAGGCACGCTCGCTCTTCGCCACCACCATGACGCCGCTCGTTCCGACGTCCAGGCGGTGCACGATGCCCTGACGTTCCTCGGCGCCGCTCGTGCTGATGCGGTGTCCCGCGGCGGCCAAGCCGCCGATGACGGTCGGACCGTCCCAGCCAGGGCTGGGGTGGGCAGCGACCCCGACAGGCTTATCCACAACGAGGAGGTCGACGTCCTCGTAGAGAACCGTCAGGCCCTCGACGACCGACGGCGCGGGCGGAGGGGTGCCGTCGGGCCCCGGCAGGTCAACGGCAAGCGTCGCGCCAGCAGCTACCCGGTCGCTCTTGATGCTCACGACACCGTCGACGCTGGCCCCGCCGCGGCCGACGATGTCGGCGGCGACAGTGCGACTGATGCCAAACATCCGGCTGATCGCCGCGTCAAGCCGGAGCCCGTCCAAGCCCTCTGGAACGGGAACGGTGCGGTGGGGGCTCACCCCACCATCATGACGGTTCGGCCGTGGAGTGCCGCCGCGTGCCGTCGACGTCGATCCCACGTGAGGCGAGGATGACCGCGAGGATTCCGCCGATCACGATCCCGCTGTCCGCGAGATTGAACACCGGCCAGACCCGGAAGTCGATGAAGTCGACGACGGCGCCTCGTAGCGGCCCCGGAGCACGGAAGACGCGGTCGAGCAGGTTGCCAGTCGCCCCGCCGAGGAGGAGTCCGAGGCTGACCGCCCAGGCGCCGCTCCGCAGGCGCGTCGCGGTGCGGGCAATGACGACGATGACGGCCACGGCGACCGCGGTGAACACGATCGTTGCGCCCTGAGCGATCGAGAACGCCGCCCCGGAGTTGCGACTCACGCCGAGGTAGACAAGTCCCCCGAGCAGCCGAACGGGCACTCGTCCCTCGAGCCGGCTGACCACCAGGTACTTGGTGACGACGTCACCGGCCAAGAGGGCAAGAGCAACCCCCACGAGCAGGCCCGCGCGTCGGTGAGGGACGTGGGGGCCGCCAACCCCGGTCGTCAGCGGCGCTCCTCGCGCTGCTTACAGGCCACGCAGAGCGTGACCCGCGGGAACGCCTGCAGCCGTGCCTTGGGTATGGCATTCCCGCAGTTCTCGCAACGCCCATAGGTTCCGGCGTCGAGCCTTGCCACAGCACGCTCGACCTGCAGGAGAAGGTCCCGGCTGTTGTTGGCCAACGACATCTCGTGTTCACGCTCGAACGTCTTCGTGCCCGCGTCGGCCTCGTCACCAGAACCTTCACTGCTCGAATCCCGCTTCAGGGTCTCGGACAGCGAGATGGCGTCATCGATCTCGCCCCTGAGCTCGCGCGCCTGCTCATCCAGCTCGCGGCGGATGGCGCCGAGCTCCGCCTTCGACCAGACATCGAACTTGGCTGGGGCCGCTGACACCTCAACCGGCTTGGGCGGCGCGGGCTTCATGGGCCGGACGCTGCTGGTCGCCGGCGTGGGCGACACGGGAGCCAGCGGAGCCGAGGTGACGCGCGGGGACGCCTTGGCCCGGGGGGCTCCCTGTGCTGGAGCCTTCGTCGGTGCGGCTGACTTTGTGGGAACAACCGCCTTCGCGGGCGCCTTCGCCGGAGCCGCCTTCAAGGGGGCCTTCTTCGCGGGCGCCTTCGCGGGGGCCCTCGCGGGGGCCTTCGCCGGAGCCGCCTTCTTCGCGGGCGCTTTCGCGGGGGCCTTCGCGGGGGCCTTCGCCGGAGCCGCCTTCTTCGCGGGGGCCTTCGCCGGAGCCGCCTTCTTCGCGGGGGCCTTCGCCGGAGCCGC
>JALYIZ010000047.1 GCA_030775505.1 Actinomycetota bacterium
CCCCGCGGGCGTCCACCAGCGACACGCCGACCGCCAGCGTCACCGGGCCGCCCGCTGGAAAGGACAGCAGGGCGCCCGCCCCGGTCCCGGAGGCCGCGCGCGACGACGAGGTGGCGGATCCGACGTAGGTCGCCACCGACGAGAACGCCCGCGAGAAGCGCGCGCTGAACCAGGCCGTGTAGTCACCACCGCGCCAGTGCACCAGCGACGATCCCTCGAGCTGGTCGCTCCCGGTAACGCGCACCGTGCTGGTGGTCAGACCCGCCGCATTGCGTCCGACGTCGGCCAGGACCGTCAGGCCAACGCCCGCCGGCGGGGTGAAGCGCTCGAGCCCACCATGGGGTGTGGCTCCGAGGCTCACCGTGACGCCGTTGCCCAGGGTGACGGCATACGCGCCGGCGGTCGCGCTCTCGGTCGCGTGGCTGAAGGGAACGGCGAACGCGGTCGGGTTGCCCGGATCCTGCACCGGTGTGGTGACGGGAAGAAAGGGCAGGTCGGCGCCCATCGGCACCCCGGCACCGTTGACGTGCAGAAGGGAGAAGCCGCGGATCGCCCCGTCCTCGTACTTGTAGCCGGTGTAGGCCAGCGGGTTGACCGTGTCGGGTGAGACCTGGGTCAGTCCGAACGGCCGCGTCGCGCCGGGGACAGTGAACCCGTCGCCTCCCGAGCCGATCATCGGGTCCACGTAGGCAACCGGGTCGGCAGCTGCCGTGGGCGCCGCGCCGGCCGGCGCGAAGCTGCCCAGGCCGGTCATCATGGCTGTCACCCACGCTGTGGTGCGCACCGCTGCCCGCATCCGGGCTAGTTCGCCGCCCCACCCCTCCGCTCCTGTTCCCGGCACTGGCCACCACCGGTCATCTGGCGGGCCTTCGGCCCCCGTGCCAGCATGCCGGCATGCCGACGATCCGTATCACCGGGGATGCCGCCTCCGACTCCCTGCTCAGCAGCAGCCCCCTCGCGCTGCTCATCGGCATGGCCCTCGACCAGCAGATCCCGATGGAGAAGGCCTTCCGTGGGCCGCAGGTCCTGCAGGAGCGGCTGGGCCAGCCGCTCTCGGCGACGGCGATCGCCGCGCGCGCTGACCTTGCGGAGCTCTTCGCCACGCCGCCCGCCATCCACCGTTTTCCGGGCTCGATGGCCGGCCGGGTCCAGCAGCTTGCCCAGTACCTGGTCGACCAGCACGGCGGGTCCGCCGAGAACCTGTGGGACGGCGTCAAGACGGGGCCTGAGCTGCTTGCCCGCCTGACGGCGCTGCCGGGCTTCGGCGACCATAAGGCGAGGATCTTCCTCGCTCTCCTCGGCAAGCAGTACCGGGTCCGGCCCCGCGGCTGGCGGGAGGCGGCGGGCGCCTACGGCGAGGAGGGCGTGCGGCGCAGCGTGGCCGACGTCACCGGCCCGGACTCGTTGCTCGAGGTCCGCAGCTACAAGCAGGCCCAGAAGCAGGCCGCCAAACAGGCGGCCGCAGCACCTGCCTAGATCGGGGTTCCTTCGTCGTCGACAACGGCAGCGATGTGCATCGACACCAGCTCCAGGCCGCCCCACTCAGCGAGATTCGCGCCCGACGCCGCCCATTCCGGTGACGCGAACGCCGTTCGGAGGTCGTCGTAGCTCGCGAAGTACAGCTCGGCCATCACGTGAAGGGAGGGGTCACCGGTCACGTTCCGGAGCACCCGGGCGAGCTCGGTCCGCACGAGTCCCGGCGTGGTGTTGGCGAGCGGGACGTGGGTGCGGAAGTAGTGCTCATCGAAGTCAGCAACGTCCGGTGGGGTCCGGTAGAGGGCCACGTACTTGATCACTGCCGGCCCCTCCTTCGACGTCGGGCACCCTGCACCCCATCAGTGTGCGGGTCGTACCGTGGAGTACCCGACCACCCCTGGAGCCCCCGTGACGCTGGCCGCCGACCGCACCGTCGCCGATGAGGGGCTCGTCTCCTATGACCCGGGGACCGGCGACGTGGTCGCCACGTTCACGTGCGACGACGACGTGGCCGTCGGCGAAGCGGTGGCCCGGGCCCGCGTCGCCGCTGCCTGGTGGTCAGAGCTGGGTTTCGTGGGACGCCGGCGCCGACTGGACATGTGGAAGGGGTTGCTGGCACGTCGGATGACGGAGCTGGCGCAACTGATGCACCGGGAGAACGGCAAGCCCGTCCCGGATGCGCAGCTCGAGCTGCTTCTCGCCATCGACCATGTCGCCTGGGCGGCCGGTCACGCCCGCAAGGTCCTGGGTCCCCGCCGGGTGGCGAGTGGGCTGATGATGGCGAACCAGAGCGCCATCCTGGAGTACCAACCCTTGGGTGTCGTGGGCGTGATCGGGCCCTGGAACTACCCGGTGTTCACCCCCATGGGCTCGATCGCCTACGCGCTCGCTGCCGGCAATGCGGTGGTGTTCAAGCCCAGCGAGTACACCCCGGCGGTCGGCCGCTGGCTCGTGGAGTCCTTTGCGGAGGCGGTGCCGGAGCATCCCGTGCTGCAGCTCGTGACGGGTCTCGGCGACACAGGAGCGGCGCTGTGCCGCTCCGGGGTGGACAAGATCGCCTTCACCGGCTCGGCCCGCACGGGCCGCAAGGTCATGGCCGCGTGCGCGGAGACACTCACTCCCGTGCTGATGGAGTGCGGCGGCAAGGACGCGATGATCGTCGATGACGACGCCGATGTCGACGCCGCCGCGGAGGCGGCGCTGTGGGGTGGCATGAGCAACGCCGGCCAGACCTGCATCGGCATTGAGCGGGTCTACGTGACCGAAAGGGTGTACGAGCCCTTCCTCGCGGCTCTCACCCGCATGTCGCTCCCGTTGCGCCCGGGTACCGGCCCAGGTGCGTCCTACGGGCCGATCACCATGCCCGCCCAGGTCGAGGTGATCCGCCGGCACATCGCCGACGCCGTGGCGCGGGGCGGTCGCGTCGTCACCGGAGGTGGCATCGAGGGCAGCATGGTCGAGCCGACGATCCTGGTAGATGTGCCTGAGGACAGCCTGGCCGTGACCGAGGAGACGTTCGGCCCCACGTTGACCGTCACCAAGGTGCGGACGGCCGACGAGGGCGTGGCCCTGGCCAACGCGACGTCCTACGGCCTGGCCGGCGCCGTCTTTGCCAAGCGGCGCGGGGTCGAGCTGGCGCGCAAGCTGCGCTCCGGGATGACGAGCGTCAACAACGTGGTGACGTTCGCCGGGGTCCCCGGCCTTCCCTTCGGGGGCTCGGGTGACTCAGGCTTCGGGCGCATCCACGGCGAGGATGGCCTGCGGGAGTTCGCCCGGGCCAAGGCGATCACCCGCCAGCGGTTCCGCCTGCCTATGCCCCTGTTGTCCTTCGAGCGCAGCAGCAGGACCGATGCACTGCTCGTGCGGGCCGTCCGGTTCCTGCACGGCCGCGGCTGACCGGCGTGCGCCCCCAGCCCGTGACGGGATTCCCACCGTGCGGCTGAGGTTGCCCGTCCGGGGCGCCCTGGTTGCGGTCCTGGCCGTCACCGCCTGCAGTCAGGGGAAGCCGGCTCTGCACCCCTTCACGATTCCGGCCGCCTCACCCGCCAGTCCACCGAGTTCGGGGGGCCTGCCCTGGCCGGCGCCCCGGGACCCTCTGGCCCGGGCGGTGGCGGCCGGTCTCGTCCCGGAGCGCCACGAGACGTTGGTCAACCACTACCACTCCCACCTCGATGTGTTCGTCAATGGTCAGCGCGTCACCGTTCCCGCGGGGCTCGGGATCAACATCGCCGACAAGGGCGTCCAACATGGTCCGCTGCCGGACGGATCCACGGCCTACGGCGGAATCTCCCAGTGCTCCTCCCCGTGCATCTCCCTGCTGCACACCCACGACGACACCGGGATCATCCACACGGAGTCGGCGACGCCCGAACCCAACACCCTTGGCCAGCTGTTCACCGAGTGGGGCGTCGCCCTGTCGGCCAGCTGCATCGGCGGGTTCTGCCGGCCGGATGCCCTCGGGGTGTACGTGAACGGAGCCCTGGTCAGCGGTGACCCCGCGGGGGTTCAGCTCAGGGACCACACGGAGATCGCTGTCGTCATCGGCAGCCCTCCGCCCACGATCCCGAGCGCCGCTGACTTTTCCAGTGCGTAAGCGGGGCGTTGCGGGGCTGTCACGCAGGCGACAGACTGCGCACGCCGGACCTGACACGCTCAGGTACGAGAAGGACCTGACCGATCCGATCCCTATAGGGGGAGCCCGTGAGCCTGCTGAGCCGAAAGAACTCCTACGCCAAGCTGGCCGATGTGCCGTTCTTCGACGGCTGGTCCAAGGACGAGCTCGCCCACGTCGACCGCGCGGCTGAATGGGTCGACTACAAGCCCGGCGAGCTGCTGATCAAGCAGGGCACGACCGGCTACGAGTTCATCGTCATCCTCGAGGGCGAGGTCGAGGTGGCCGTCGACGGACAGACGATCGTCGAGCTCGGCGCGGGGGACCACGTGGGGGAGATGGCTCTGCTGGACGGCTCGCCGCGCAACGCGAGTGTCACGGCCAAGACCCCGGTCCGGGCGTTGCTGGTGGGTTCTCGTGAGTTCCGGGCCCTTGTCGACCAGGTCCCCAGCCTCGACCGCAAGCTCCTTGTCAGCCTGACGCGGCGCCTGCGCGAGCGCGGCTGAGGTAGCTCAGCCCAGGCCGTCCGGCTCGGGCAGCAGGTCGGGGAAGACCGGCTCCCGCTTGTCGGCTTTGGCGGCGAAGGCCTCGGCCATGTCGCTGGGCTGGAACATCCCGGCCTGCCAGGTTGCGATCTGGTCCAGGGCGTCGTCGACGGTGTGGTCGCGTGCGTAGTTCATCGCCACCTTCGTCCCCCAGATCGCCAGCGGGGACTTCCCGGCGATCTCGCGGGCTGTCGCGAGTACGCCCTCGAGCAGCGCCTCGTGGTCGGCGTAGACCTCCTGGACGAGGCCGACTTCCCACGCCCGACGCGCCGGCATCCGCCGCCCGGTGAAAGCCAGCTCCCGCGCCACGCCCTCGGGCACGACCTTGCCCAGGCGCTGAAGGGTGCCGACGTCCGCCGTCATTCCGATGTTGATCTCCTGCACGCAGAAGAAGGCGTCCGCGCTGGCGTAGCGCAGGTCGCATGCCGTCACGAGGTCGACGGCTCCTCCGATGACGCCGCCCTGGACAGCGGCGATGACCGGCACGCGGGCCCTTTCCAACGCGGTGAATGACCACTGCAGCACCTTGGCGTTCTGGCGCAGGGCCGCGTGCCGACGGCCCGGTTCGGCCGTCTCGGCGTTGAGGTGGCCGTCGGTGAAGACCGACAGGTCCATCCCGGCGCTGAAGTGGCGGCCCGTGCTCGAGATCACGACCACGCGCGCCGTGGCGTCCCGGGAGACTCCGCTGACGATCTCGGGCAGCTCGCGCCAGAAGGCGGGGACCATGGTGTTGAGGTCGTCGGGCCGGGACAGCCGCAGATGGGCGACGCGGTCGGCGATCTCAACGTCGAAGCAGGTGTAGGTCATGGCGGGATCCTGCCGCAGGACTCCCGCGCGGGTGTCGCAGCACCCGACGGGCCGGACCGCGGTCTAGCGTGCCCGACGTGACCGACGCCGTGCTGACGCTCTCTGGCGTGAGTGTGCGCAGGGACGGGGCCACCCTGCTCCATGGCGTCGACTGGACTGTCCGGGAGGGCGAGCGCTGGGTGGTCCTGGGACCCAACGGCGCGGGCAAGACGACGCTGCTCCAGGTGGCCGGGGCGATGCTCTTCCCGACAGCCGGCGACGTGGAGCTGCTCGGCGAGCGCTTCGGTCAGGCGCATCTGGCGGAGCTTCGCACCCGGGTCGGGTTCTCCACGGCCAGTCTGGGGGAGCGGATCCCCGGCCGCGAGCGGGCGGAGGACGTCGTGCTGACGGCGGCCTACGGGGTCGTCGGCAGGTGGCGCGAGGGCTACGAAGGTCAGGATCTGGCAAGGGCCCGTGAGCTCCTGGGGCGGGTGGGGTTGCGGGCCTTTGCGGACCGGCGCTTCGGGACGCTGTCCGAGGGGGAGCGCAAGCGGGTGCTGCTGGCCAGGGCTCTGATGACCGACCCCGAGCTCCTGCTTCTCGACGAACCCGCGGCAGGACTCGACCTGGGTGCCCGCGAGGCGCTGTTGCGGCTGCTGGGCCGGTTGTCCGCGGAGCCAGGCTCGCCCCCGTCGGTCCTGGTCACCCACCACGTGGAGGAAGTGCCCGTCGGCACGACGCACGCCTTGCTGCTCGCCCGGGGTGCTGTCGTGGCATCGGGACCCGCCGAGCAGGTGCTGGTGGGTCCGTCGCTCAGCGCGGCCTTCGGGCTGCCACTGCTCGTCGAGGCGGCCGGGGGCCGCTACACCGCCAGAGCGCGCTGAGGCCCGTCAGGTCTGCAGGGCGGCGGTCTCGTCGACCCAGTCGACAGCAGCCAGGCGGAGCTTGTCCTCGTAGGCCTTCGCGTGGTGGGCACAGAAGATCAGGTCACCCTGAACGAGGACGACGCGGACTCGGGCCTGGGCGCCACAGCGGTCGCAGCGGTCGGCGGCGGACAGGGTCGGGGCTGGGGCTGGAGGGGTCGCGGTGCCGGTCACACCTGACACAACACCACATCACGGCGCCGCGTTCCCGCTGAAGGGCAGGATGTGAGCGTGTCGCAGGCGTCGTCGTCCCCTCCGAGCCCCCTCCACGGCGTGCTCGTCGCCGACTTCTCCCGTGTCCTGGCGGGTCCGTTCGCGACCATGATGCTGGCCGATCTCGGTGCGCGGGTGGTCAAGGTCGAGCGCCCTGGTGGCGACGACTCGCGGGGGTACGGCCCGTTCCTGGACGGCCGGTCCCTCTACTTCGCCCGTGTCAACCGGGGGAAGCAGTCCGTCGTCCTCGACCTGCGCCGTGCGGCCGACCTGACGGTCGCCCGGCAGCTGGTCGCTCGGGCGGACGTCCTCGTGGAGAACTTCCGCCCCGGCGTCATGGAGCGGCTCGGGCTGTCCTTCGAGCAGGTCCAGCCCAGCAATCCGGGACTGGTCTACTGCTCGGTCAGTGGGTTCGGTCAGACCGGGCCCTGGTCCCAGCGACCGGCGTACGACGCGGTGGTCCAGGGGATGAGCGGTGTCATGGGTGTGACCGGTGCCACGGACGGGCCGCCGGTGAAGCCTGGCATCCCCGTCGCGGACCTCTCCGCCGGGCTGTACGCGTTCGGCGCCATCAGCGCGTCGCTGCTCGGTCGGCAGCGGCACGGCCAGGGATGCCACCTCGACATCGCCATGTACGACGCGACGGTGAGTCTGCTTGAAGGGGCCGCGCTGTCATGGCTCGCGACGGGTGCGGACCCTGGCCGGATCGGCAACGCCCACTTCGCGATCGCGCCGTTCGACACGTTCGCCTGCGCCGACCGCGACATCACGGTGTGTGCTGCGAACGACACGCTGTTCGCCGCGCTGGCCGTGGCTCTGGGGCGGCCCGCCCTCGCCGCCGACCGCCGCTTCGTCAGCAACGCGGGCCGGCATGCGGAACGGTCGGCTCTCAAAGGGGAGATGGAGCAGGTCCTGCGCACGGCGCCGGCAGCCCATTGGCTGGAGGTGCTGTCCGCGGCCGGCGTCCCGTGTGGCCCCATCAACGACGTGGGGGAGGCCATGGCGAGCGAGCAGACAAAGGCGCGACGGATGGTCGTTGACGCGGGAGGGATGCCTGTGCCCGGGAACCCGGTGAAGTCCACCGCGTTCCCGGACCCGCTGGAGCGCCCCGCGGCGCCGACCCTGGACGAGCACGGCGACCGGCTGCGAGCCGAGTTCGCCGGCTGACCGGACCCGACCCCCGCGATCGCCTACCGGAGCAGCCGTAGTGCCACCCTCACCCGGCGGCGCGCGAGCTGGCTGGGCAGGTCGGTCTCGCCCGACACCAGGCGGACGAACAACCCCCACATCCCTGGCCCGGCCCGCAGCACAGCGTGCACGCGCGCCGGATGACGGGTGAACAGGGCGAGCGCCGTCCGGCCAGCGGCCATCTCGGCGCCGAGCTCAGCCTGGATGGCGGACTCATAGCCGGCCAGGTGGCCCGCGGCGGCGGCTCCGGCGAGGGCACCCGAGCGGAGCGCGAACGAGATGCCCTCGCGGGTCCAGGGCTCAAGCAGCCCGGCGGCGTCACCCGCGACCAGGAGGCGTCCGCAACGCACCGGTGAACCGGCCCGCCGGACGCGGGTCAGGTGACCGCCGTCGTGCGTCGCCGTCGCCCGGTCGAGACCCAGGCGGGACAGGAACTGCGTGTAGTACGCCCGCAGCTGCTCGCCCTGGGCCCGGGAACCGATGACGCCGACGGTGAGGTGGTCGCCCTTCGGGAACACCCAGCCGTAGGAGCCGGGGACAGGTCCCCAGTCCAGCAGGACCCGTCCGTCCCAGTCGTGACCGCCGGGTGCGGGGATCTCGGCCTCGAGCCCGAGGTCCACCTGGTCACAGGCGACCCCCACTGCCGCCGCAGCCCGGCTCCCCGAACCGTCGGCGCCTACGACGGCGTTGGCGCGCAGAGTTCCCCGCGTCGTCGTGACGTCCACGCCGCGTGCGTCCTGCCGGTACGCCCGCACGGTGGTCCCGGTCAGCACCTCGGCACCGGCCTCCCGGGCCCGAGCCACGAGGGCACTGTCGAGGTGTGCCCGCGAGACCATGGGCAGGAAAGGGGCGACCTGCCTGGTGAACGCCCGGCGGCCGCCCTGCGTGAACGTGACTCGACCTGCCGTGTCCAGGACAAGGGGGGCCAGGTCGAGCCCCGTGGCCTCGAGGGATCGCCGCGCCGCACCGATGACACCGCCGCCGCAGCGCTTGTAACGGGGCAGGTCCGCGCGCTCGACCAACAGCGTGCGGGCCCCACGGCTGGCGGCGGCGTAGGCCGCGGCTGCGCCCGCGGGCCCGGCGCCGACAACCACCACGTCCCAGACGCCTCCTGTCACCCGAGAAGTGTGCTGGGGATGTCGACCAACCGCGAACGCAGGTACTCGCCGAGCCCTTTGGCCTGCGGGTCGAAGCGGGTGCTCGAAGCCACTCCCTCCCCGAGCAGTCCGTGCACCACCACGTTGACCGCGCGCAGGTTGGGCAAGGGGTGGATGGACACGGCCAGGTGGTCCGCCTCGGGGAGGAGCTCCCGGAAGCGTTCTTCGCAGAGCCACCGCGACAGCCAGTCGGCCGCAGCGTCGGACCGGGCCCAGAAGCCGACATTGGCATTGCCGCCCTTGTCGCCCGACCGGGCGCCGACGACCGTGCCGAGTGGAACGCGGCGGGTCGGCTTGGCCGGGTGGGTCGGGACCGGCGCCGCAGGCAGCGCGGGCGGTGGGGTGATGTCCCGTCCGGCACCACCGGCCGTGTGCGGCACAACCTCCCGGCGGCCGTCCGGATGCACGACGACCTGCTCGACAGCCTCGCCCGCGACCAGGGCAGGCCAGTAGATGCCGTACGGCACGGCGTCGCCGGGGGCGGTCGTCAGCGTGAATCCCGGGTAGCTCGCGAGGGCGAGCTCCACGGCCGCGCTGGAGAAGGCCCGGCCGACGGGATCGGGGGAGGGGTCCTTGACGGCCACCCGAAGCAACGCGGCTGCCTGCTCGTTGGTGGGGGCGTCCGGCTGGTCGAGCCGGACCAGGCGGTGCTCGAGCGTCGCCGGGCGCAACGCCAGGGCTTCCTCCAACCCTTCCAGCGCAAGGGCCGCCTTGCCTTCGATGTCCAGTCCGGTCAGCACGAACTCCATGCGGTTGCGGAAGCCGCCGAGCATGTTCAGGGCCACCTTCAAGCGACCGGTCGGGGGCTCGCCCCGCACGCCCGAGATGCGCACGCGGTCCGGCCCGTCGTCAGCCAGCTCGATCGTGTCGAAGCGGGCAACCACGTCGGGTCCCGCGTAGTCGACGCCGGCTATTTCGTAGAGGAGCTGGGCGGTAACTGTCCCCACCGTGACCGCACCTGCTGTCCCCTCGTGCTTGGTGATCACGCACGAGCCGTCGGCGTCGATCTCGGCGAGGGGGAAGCCGGGATGGACGGGCCGGGCCACCTCCTCCCTGACGAAGCAGTAGTTCCCGCCGGTCGCCTGGGTCCCGCACTCCAGGACATGGCCCGCCACGACGGCTCCGGCAAGCCGGTCCCAGTCGTCGCGGGCCCACCGGAAACGGTCGATGGCTGCTCCTACGACGAGCGAGGCGTCGGTGACGCGGCCGGTGATGACGACCTGCGCGCCGCCACGCAGCGCCGCGGCGATCCCCCACGCCCCCAGGTAGGCATTCGCGGTCAGTGGCACGCGTTCGCCGAGCGGCTCACCCGTGTCCAGGTGGCCCAGCTGCCCGGCCAGGTCGGCGACGCGGTCCACCAGGTCGTCGCCCTCGACGTGCGCGACGGGCAGGTCGACACCCAGCCGGTCGGCCATGTCCCGGACGGCTTGGGCACAGGAGGCGGGGGCGAGCCCGCCGGCATTGACGATGATCTTGGTGTTGTTCTGGGCGATGTCGCCGAGAACATCCTCGAGCTGGCGCAGGAATGTGGTGGCGTAACCGCGAAGAGGGTCCTTGGCCCGGGCGCGATAGAGGATCAACATCGTCAGCTCGGCCAGATAGTCACCAGTGACCACGTCGACAGGCCCCCCGCTGACGACCTCACGCAGCGCGGACAGCCGGTCACCGTAGAAGCCAGAGCAGTTGGCGACAACGAGTCTGGTCACGCATCGATGGATACCAGATGATGTGGGTACCGACGTCCGAATGATCCGGTTCGGGCGACCCCAGGCGGCGAGGAGCAGGAGTGCGGCTGCAGGCACGATTCGTGGGCGCCGCGCTGGCCTGTACGACCTCGCTCGGCTGCCTGGCAGCTGTCCATGGCGTCAGCCCGGCGCCGGCGGCTCCGGCTCGCGCTCTGAGCGCCGTCGACGTCACCGTGTCCCGCGACGTGGCGCCTTCCGCGTCGCGGTCCGCCCCGATCCCAGGACCTGTCCGGGTGGCGCCCCTGCGGACCCTGCGCTCACCCGACCTTGTCGTGACGCTTCGGCATTCCCTGACCCCCGCTCAGGGGCAGGCACTGCATGCGATCCGTGGGGTAGCCGGGCTGACGGTCCTCGACATGGGCACCGTGCGGATCGACGGCCAACCAGCGCTCGTGGCGGGGGTTAACCCCTCCCAATTCCGGCAGTTCACCCCGCGCGAGTCCGCCGTCTCTGACCCGCTGTGGGCTGCGGTCGCTCGAGGTGAGCTCGCCTCCACCTATTCGCTGGCCCGGTTGCGCCACCTCCCCCTGGGCGGCCAGGCCCCCCTCGTCGCCGGCCGGGCGACATCCGAACGCGTGGGGGCGCTGGCGGTCTTCGGTCTGCCCGGCATCGACGCAGTCGTGTCGAGGACCACGGCAGCCGACCTCGGTGTCCCGTCCTCCACGGCCGTGGTCCTCGACGCCCCTGGGCGTGACATCGATGCCCTCACTGCCGACGTCCGCGGTGTGTTGGGTTCCGACGCGCAGGTGGCGGTCGTTCGCCAGGCCGTGTTTGTGGCCGGCCGGTACCGGCCGCGCAACTACCGCGAGCTCTACATCGACTCGGCCCGCTACTGCCCGGGGCTGCCGTGGCAGGTCCTGGCCGCGATCGGGCAGGTGGAGAGTGGTCACGGCCGCAATGTGGGGCCGTCGAGCGCGGGGGCCCTGGGACCGATGCAGTTCCTGCCCAGCACGTGGGCCTACTACGGCGTGGACGGAGATGGTGACGGCCGGGCAGACATCATGAACCCGTACGACGCCGTGCCGGCGGCGGCCCTCTACCTGTGCCGAAACGGTGGGGGACAGGGCGGGCAGGCGCTCTACGACGCCATTTTCGCCTACAACCACGCCGACTGGTACGTCCGTCTCGTGCTGTCGCTGGCGGCCCAGTACCGCTGATACGGAGACTTCAGCCCGTTGCCGTGCTCAGCAGCGCGCGCACCTCGGGCTGGACCGCCAGGCGCTCGGTGACGGACCCGCCGACGGTGGCGAGGACCTGCTCGACGCCCGTTCCCCGCATCGGGTTGACGCCCATGGAGAGCAGGTCGTCTGGGCCCGGCTGGACCACGACGACCCGCGTGCCCGCGCGCCGCAGCTTGCGCACCTCTGCGGCCAGGTAGCGCCGCACGGCCAGGCGCAGCGCCAGGTCGATGGGTGGCCGGCGGCCGGACCGGGACAGCGACATCGGTGACAGCACCAGCACGAGGTCGAAGCCTTCGCCCAGCAGCACGTCGGCGTTGGTGGGTGAGTGCACCCCTCCGTCGACGTAGGCGGCGCCGTCAATCGTGACGGGGCGGAAGTAGGCGGGGATCGCGCAGCTGGCCGCGACGGCAGTGCCGACGTCAGTCAGGGGCGCGCCCGCGGTTCCGAAGACGACCCGCCTGGCGTCCCGGGCGCGGACGGCGCAGATGCGCAGGTCGCGTGTGGGCCAGCCGTCGGCGTGCAGGCCGCGAACGCTGCGCGCGATGGGCT
>JALYIZ010000048.1 GCA_030775505.1 Actinomycetota bacterium
GAAGCCCCTGCCGTCGCGGAGCGCGTCGCGCAGGAGGGTGAAGGCGTCGCAGATCTGGACGGCGATCAGGGCGCCCCGTCGCTGGCTGCCGTCGAAGGTCTGACCTCCCTGGGCCAGCGCGGCCAGGCACCGCTTGCCGCCCGACGTGAGGCCCGGGTCGTGCGAGCTGTTGGTGTCGTTGAACGGCTGCCAGCCGATGCCCAGGCTGCCGATCTGCTGCCGCGGCGGGACGATGTTGGAGTTCTCCTCGATCGACAGCGGGAGGTCGAAGGACGTGAAGCCGTACCGGGGTCGGTACTGCTGCTTCTCGGCCGCGGCCTGGAACAGCCAGACCTCTGCCGCGACCGGGGGGAGGTCCAACACGTGGGTGATGTTGGCCGACTTGAACTGGAGGACCTCCGCCTGGCTCTTCGACCCGAGCCCGGTGGGGTCGTACCAGAACACCGAGTCGAGGTTCAGGTTGACTTTCTTCAGGGCGGGGGTCATCAGTGACGCCACGTGGTGGCCCTGAACGTTGTCGGGCAGCAACGCTCCTACTTTCACCGGGGCGGGACCGGTGCTGCCGTTGAGGGAATCCCACCCGGTGAAGAAGCTCTGCCGCGCCAGTGCGGCGACGAAGGTGGGGACCAGAACGTCGGTGCTCAGCGACGCAGTCGTCCACAAGTGCGGTCCGAGCCGCTGGTAGTCCGCGTCGGCGTAGTCGGTGTTGGACAAGCTCAGCAGGCTGATCTTCGCGTGCTCGAGGCACGTGTGGAAGTTGTCGGCGCCGTCCAGCTGCGGCGTCCCGTTGATGACGGCGACGACGGGTCGGTCCTGCGTGAAGTAGGTGCACATCTGCTGGGCTGTGGCCGAGGGGTTGTACGCGTAGTCCGTTGTCTTGGCATCGTGGTAGACGGCGACGAGTTGCCGACCGAGGACGCCTCCCGACTTGTTCAGGGAGGAGACGATCGCGTCGATGTCTCCATGGACGTCGCCGTTGCTGGTCGCCGCGCCAGCAGCCTTGACTGTCGAGTTGAAGTCGTCCGCGGTCGGGACGCCGATGTAGACGTGCGTGGCGTCCCAGCCCGGTCCGGTTTTGGGGATCCCGGCTGCGTCGGCGGCGGACGGTGCCGGCGCCCCGCTCCCCGTCGAGCCGCCCACCGTTGAGGCCCCTGCGGTGCCGATGGCCGCACTCCCACCGGTCGCGCCCCCCGTGGATGTCCCCGTGGTGGCGCCTGCACCCGATCCGAGCCCGCCGGTCGTGCTGCCGCCCGTGCCCAGGCCGACCGTGCCGGACGGGCCCGACGCGCCCGAGGTACCTCCGACGATCTGCTGCTGGGCGGTGGGAACGGTCGTCCCGCACGCGCTGACCAGGGCCACTCCGAGCAGCAGCGCGGCGAGTCGTGGACGTCGAATCATGGGACCAACCTTCGCGAAGGACGAACGATACGTGTGGCCATGGGTTTGCCGCTCGGTTTCACGCCTGTGCGTCCAGGCTGCGGAGGAAGCGCAGGGACTGCGCGACGTCGTCAGCCGGACCGGTTCCCTCTGGCCTGCCTGCCAACACGGTGTCCTGTTCGAGGACGTACCAGCCGCCATACCCGGCTCCCTCGAGCGAGCCCACGATCCCCGCGATGTCGACGTCGCCGCGCCCGAGCGGCCGGTACATGCCCTGAGCGACGGCTGCGGCGTAGCCGACGTCACCGGCCTGGACGCGCCTCGCCCCACCGAGGTCCACGTCCTTGAGGTGCACGTGCTTGATGCGCTCGGCGGCGTCACGGGCGATCACCACGGGGTCGGCGCCCCCGATGAGTGCATGACCGGTGTCCAGGCAGAGGGCCACGTCCGAGCTCGTGAGCACGCGGTCGATGTCCTCTCCCGACTCGACGACGGTGCCGACGTGAGGATGCAGGCAGGCCGTGATCCCACGATCGCGGGCCCGCGCGCTCAGCCGGTCCAACGACAGGGCCAGCCGCCGCCAGGCGTCCCCGTCGAGCTCGGGTCGAGCACCGTAGCCGCGGTCTCCGGTCACTGCCGCAAGCACGACGACGTCGGCACCCGCCTCGACGAGCCCGTCGAGGGCTGTCTCGACCGCTGGCAAGGGGTCCACCCGGGTGTCGTGGAGGACCACCGGCACGAATTCACCGACGGCAGACAGCCCGAAGGACGCCAGGAGCTCCACTTTCGCCTCGGGCCGTGCAGGGAGGAACCCGACGGGCCCGAACTCCGTCGCACGCAGGCCCAGCTCCTGCATCTGCCGGAGGACTTCCTCGGGTTCGAGCTGGTAGCCCCATCCCGGGACCTCACAGACGCCCCACGAGATCGGTGCCCCGGCTACCCGCTCCATCATCGGACGGCACCAGCGAGCTGAGCCATCTCGGCGATCTCGACGGGTCGACCTTCGGCGCGGGAGAGCTCGCAGGCCTCGGCGACCAGGGCTGCCTGAAGGGCGTCCTCCGCCGTGCACGGGCTGGCCATTTCGGCCGCCGCGACCTTGACAAACGCGACCATCTCCGCCACGTAGGCAGCTGCGAACCGCTCCATGAAGGTCGCCCACGGACGTCCCGTGGGAAAGGCGACTCCCGGCTCGACCGAGCGGAGCGGCATCCGCTCGTCGAGCCCGACGGAAATGCTCTTCTGCGAGCCGAGCAGCTCCATGCGCACGTCGTATCCGGCAGCGTTGTAGCGGGTGGCGTTGAGCAGCACGAACGTGTCGCTCTCCAAAGTGACCAGCGCTGCGGCGGCATCGACGTCGCCGGCGCGCCGGATGGCGTCGTCGCGATGATTGGCCCCGAGCGCGTACACCTCCCGCACCTCGGCGCCGGTCACCCAGCGGATCGCGTCGATGTCATGGACTGAGCAGTCGCGGAACAGGCCACCGGAGGTCGGGATGTACTCGTCGGGCGGGGGGGCCGCATCGCACGTCCCGGCCCGGATGGTGTGGACCCATCCGAGCTCCCCGCGCGCCACCAGCTCGCGGGCAGCCGCGAACCCAGCGTCGAAGCGCCGCTGGAAACCGATGTGGAGCTCAACACCCGTGCGGCGCAGAAGGTCCAGCACCGCGAGCGTCTCCGCGACCGTCGATGCGACCGGCTTCTCGCAGAACACCGGCAGCCCTGCTTCCACGGCGCTGGTCACCAGCCCGGCGTGTGCTGACGTCGCCGCTGTCACCACCAGAGCGTCGATCCGCCCGGCGAACAGCTCGTCGATGCTCTCCACGTGCTGGGCCCCGAGCTCCCGGGCGAGCACCACCGCCCGCTCTGGCACCAGGTCGGCGATCAGCAGCTGCTCGACAGTCTCCTGCTGAAACAGCGTTCTCGCGTGCACCGCACCGATCCGGCCGGCCCCGACCATCCCCACGCGCACGTCGTACTCCCGATTGTTGATATGTTCTGACAAAGTAACACACGGGTTACGTTCTTAACACCTGTTGTCTGAACAATAATCGGCTAGGCTGAACGCATGACGGCGCCCGATGTGAAGGTTGACCGGACCAACCCGATCCCCCTCTACTACCAGGTGGCTCAGCAGCTGGAGAACGCCATCCAGTCCGGCGAGCTCGCGGTCGGCACCCGTCTCGAAAACGAAATCGCCCTGGCTGATCGCTACGGCCTCTCCCGCCCGACCATGCGGTCGGCGATCGGACACCTCGTAGACAAGGGGCTCCTCGTTCGCCAGCGCGGCGTCGGGACCCAGGTCGTCCGTCGCGCGGTCGAGCGACCCGTTCGCCTCACCAGCCTGTTCGAGGACCTCCTCAGGGCAGAGCAGGAACCGACCACGCAGGTCCTTCTGCTGGAGCGGATACCGGCCACGCCCGAGGTCGCCAACAAGCTCGGCATCAGCGTCGACAGCGAGGTCGTCCACATCGAGCGGGTGCGGTCCGCGCTTGAGGAGCCACTCGCGATCCTTCGCAACTGGCTCCCCGTCGAGGTCGCTGGGGCCTTCACCGTCGCCGATCTGGAAGAGCACGGACTGTATGAGTTGCTCCGACGGGACGGGACGCTCATGCAGGAAGCAACCCAGCGGATCGGAGCCGCGGCCGCCGACACCCGGGAGGCGCGGCAGCTGCGGCTCCGCAAGGGCGACCCCCTGCTCACGATGGAGCGGCTGTCCTACGACACCAGGGGGCGAGCCGTCGAGTGGGGCAACCACGCCTACGACTGTTCCCGGTACTCCTTCACGATCACCCTGCAGCGCCCCTAGTCCATCGCACTTGCGACGCCTTTCCCTCGTCGTAGCCTGCCCTTCCGGGCAGGCTCTCGGGAACGCCGACCTCCCACCAGGCGCCGGACTCCGTCCAGGCCGACGGATCGGTGCGGCACACCACCACCGCCGGGCGACTCAGCCGGACAGCAGCCGCGCGAGCCCTCAGGTAAGCCTCCCTCAGCCCCTCGACCCCGGTACCGGCCGGGACGTCCTCGACGTGACAGCCCAGCGCGCGAGCGTGTCCGGCAAAGTCGACCCGGAGGCCGTCGGCAAAGGAGCCAGGACCGGGGCAGTCGGTCAGCATGTTGTGGAAGGCAACCGCGCCCTGACTGGTCTGCAACCGGTGGATGACGGCATACCCGCCGTTGTCGCAGACGACGGCCACGAAGGCGCGCCCGGCAAATGCCGCGGAGTACAGCTCGCTGTTGAGCATGAGGTAGCTGCCGTCTCCCAACAGCGAGGTCACGATGCCGTCCGGATGCGTCGACGAGCGGGCCAGCGACGCCCCCCAGGGGCCGGCGACCTCGTAGCCCATGCAGGAGAACCCGTACTCGAGGTCCATCGTCGCCGAGGACCCCTCACCGGTCCGCCAGCCACCGTGGAGCTCCCCCGGGATGCCCCCAGAGGCTCCCATGACGTAGTCATCGGGACCGCTCTCGGTGTTGACCACGCCGACAACCTGCGCGTACGACAGCACTCCCGTGCATCCGCGCAGCTCGTCGATGTGGTCGTCCCACGCCCGACGCTCCTGCGCTGCCCGCGCAGACCACGTCGCGTCGGCGCGCCAGTCCCCGAGTTCCACCGAGAGCTCCAGCAACGTCTCCCGCGCGTCACCCACCACGGCGTGAGCGCCATGCTTCACCGCGTCGAACGAGGCTGCGTTGATCGTGACGAGGCGGACCTCGGGACCAAAGCCGTTCCACGAGGACGTGGTGAAGTCCTGCAGGCGGGTACCCACAGCGAGAACGACATCGGCGGCGAGGGCCAAGACATTTCCCGACGCCGAACCGATGATCCCGAGCGGGCCGCCGTACATCGGGTGCCGGTGCGGTAGGAGCGTGCGGCCAGCGACCGTCTCCACGACGGGGATCCCGTGCGCCTCGGCAAACGACGCGACGCCGGCTCCTGAGTACCGGGCGCCCCCGCCCGCGACGAGCAGAGGTCTGTCGGCCTGGCGTACGAGGGCGGCCGCCTCCCGCAGGCTTCGCCGGTCGGGACGTGGACGCGGGACCCGGTGGACGCGTTGCTCGAAGAAGGCAACCGGGAAGTCGAAGCACTCCACCTGGGCGTCCTGGGGGAGCGCCAGGACGACAGGTCCGGCCTCGGCCGGGTCCAGGAGTACCCGCGCGACCTGCGGCAGCGTCGCGAGCAGCTGCTCGGGTCGCGTGATGCGATCGAAGTACCGGCTGACCGGACGGAACGCGTCGTTGGCGGTGACCCCGGGGTCACCGAACTGCTCCACCTGCTGGAGGACGGGGTCGGATGCCCGGCCCACGAAGGTGTCTCCCGGAAGGAGCAGGATGGGAATGCGATTGGTATGGGCCACGCCGGCGGCCGTCACCATGTTGAGTGCCCCTGGCCCGACGGACGACGTCACCACCGCGACCTGGCGCCGGTCGGCAGCCCTTGCGTAGGCGACCCCGGCGAGGGCGAGGCCCTGCTCGTTCTGGCCGCGCCAGGTCGGTAGCTGGTCCTGGACCTCGGCCAGCGCCACGCCGAGCCCCAGCACGTTGCCGTGGCCGAAAATGCCGAAGGCGTGCGGGAAAAGCCGGCCGACGCTGCCGTCGAGCAGCTCTGAGCGCTGGGCGACGAGCCAGCGAACGAGCGCCTGCGCCGTGGTGAGGCGGACGTGGCTCACAGCGGACCCGCTACGGAGGTCATCGGACAGCGCGGATCTGGTGGGGTTCCGTCCCAGGTCTGTCGTAGCCAGGCATGAGCCGCGTCGTCGCAGAACCCCATCGCGCGAGGGCCGGGTCCGGCCAGCACATTGAGGTAGTACATCGGGTGGCCCGGGGCAGCGATGCACGGACCGTGGTAGCCGTACGGAACGAGGACCACGTCGCCGTCGCGGACGATGAAGGTCTCGTCGACGGGGAGCATCCCCGCCTGCTCGTGCTCAGCACCGGTGTAGGTGCGGTGCAGCCCGAAGCCCTCGGGACCACCGCCGATCCGGTAGTAGTAGACCTCCTCGTTCGCGCACGCCGCGGTCGCGTCGTGCTTGTGCGGTGGGTAGCTCGACCAGTTCCCCGGTGGGGTCAGCAGTTCGCACGCCATGACTCGCTCCGCGCCGTCGAAGACGCCGGGGACCCCGAAACTCGTCACCTGTCGCGTCGCGCACCCCGATCCCCGCACCTCCACGCATGCGTCAGAGGCGGGCAGATAGGCGGCCGGCAAGCTCGCCGTGCAGCGCGCCGAGGCGAGCGCGACCTCCGCTCCGTGCAGACTGGAAAGGACGAGGACGCAGTCCCGCCCCACGTAGGCGGAATCCGTCAGGTGCGTAAACACCGACGGCCGACCCAGCAGCACGAGCGAGGCCTGGTGCGTCCCTGACACCTCAGCGGTGAGCGACCCCGAGAGCGGCACGACGAACAGCTCGTCCTCCCCCGTGGGCACGGTGACAGAGAGGCCGGGCTCGAGCGCGATAACACGCAGCCCTACGTAGTCCCAGCCCGCCAGTTCCGGCGTGAGTGTCGAGATGCGCCCCCTGTTCAGGGTCACCTCTTCGCTGCCCGCAGGACAGCGGCCGCAGCCTCCACCGCCCTCGCCACGTCATCGTCGGGCGGGTAGAGGAGCGTGCGGCCGACCAATAACCCGCGCACGGTGTCCTGCACCAGCGCCTCCCCCCAACCGTTCAGGTCGGCAGCCGGGTCGGGGCCAGGCACACCGCCCAGGACAACGCAGGGAAGGGTCGTCGCGCCGAACACGGTGCGAGGGTCCTCGCAGGAAGGTAGCTTCAGCCAGGTGTAGGCGCTGGTTGTTCCTAAGGCGCTCGCGACCGTGATGGCTCGTACCAGCGACCCCGTATCACGTTGCAGGGCCAACACCCCGTCCTGACGCCGATACGGCAACGGCTCGACCATCGCGAGCAGCTCTCGCCCGGCGAGAGCCGTGACCGCCTGAGCGCAGGCCTCGATCGTCCGTGCGGTGGCTGCATCCTCGTCGTCGATACGCAGGAGCATCTTGCCTCCGTCGAGGCGACAACGGGCGATGCTCTCGGCGTCGTATCCGGTGAAGCGGTCATCAATGGTCCACGTCGCACCATCGAGGCCGCCGCGGTTCATCGAACCGATAACGACCTTACGTTCGAGGGCGCCGAGGAGCAGCAACTCCTCGACGACGTCGGGCGAGCCCAGGACGCCGTCCACATCAGGGTTCTCGAGGGCTGTGAGCAGTCGGGTGAGCAGGGAACGCCGGTCGCCCATGGCCAGCAGCCGCTCACCTGCCGACAGCGCGCCCCGCGCTGGGTGATCTGCGGCGACAAGGAAGAGCGTGCCCCGGCGGGAGAGCAGGGAGTCGGCGCGTGTGCGTTCCGCGTAGGCCTGTGCTACCGCTTCGGGACGAGTCGCGCGTAGGCGCAGCAGCTCACGCCATCGCTCGTCGGACAGCCCGGTCATGCCGCGTGTCCTGCCAAGACGTTCTCCAGCTCCTGAAGGGTGGGCATCGCGTCCGAGCAGGCGAGACGGGAAGCAACGATCGCACCGGCCGCATTCGCGTACGCGCCGATGGTCACGGGGTCCCAGCCGGCCAGCAGGCCGTGAGCCAGGGCCGCGCCGAACGCGTCGCCCGCACCCAGACCATTGACGACGCGCATCGGCACGGGCGCGATCGTGTGGGCTCCTTCAGCCGTGGCGACGTGAACTCCCTCGGCTCCCATCTTCACCACGGCGAGCTCCACGCCGAACTCAAGCAGTCGGGTGGCGGCAAGCTCCGGGTCGCGGGTTCCCACGACCACGTCGACCTCCGCGCGGTTACCAACGACAGCCGTCACAAGGGGAAGCATGGCCGCGAATTGACGCTGGGCTTCTGCCTGCGAGGACCAGAATGCAGGTCGCCAGTCCAGGTCGAGGACGGTGTGCCGGCGTCGGCCACGGTGGCGTAGCACCGCATGCTGGGTGGCGCGTGCTGGCTCGACTGAGACACCCGTGCCCGTGAGCCACAGCAGCGGCACGTCCCGCACGAGGGCCCAGGGGACGTCTTCCCCCGTCAGCGTCAGGTCAGGCGCCACGGGCAGTCGGTAGAACAGGAGCGCGGGCTCCTCTGGCGGGTCGAGCTCGCAGAAGACGACGGGGGTGAGCAGTTCGGGTGACGTACCGACATGCGACGCATCCACCCCGAAGCCGGCGAGGGCCTGTCGGACGAAAATCCCGAAGGCGTCAGGACCGACCTTTGTCAGCACGCTGCTGCGGCGCCCCAGGCGCGCGACCCCGACCGCCACGTTGGTGGCGGATCCGCCCAGGAACTTCTGGAACGTCGAGACCCCCGCGAGCGGCCCTGGCTGCAGCGGGTAGAGGTCCACTCCGACACGACCAAGCGTCAGGACCTCAAGCTCATCCGTCATCGACTAGTCGGCCGTCGGAAAGGCATAGGTGGCCCCTGCCGCGGCGCGCGGCGCCGGCCAGCGAGCGGTGACCACCTTGGCCCGGGTGTAGAAGCTGACCCCCTCCGGGCCGTGCACGTGCTTGTCACCCATCAGCGAATCTTTCCACCCGCCGAAGGAATAGAACGCCATCGGCACCGGAACAGGAACGTTGATGCCCACCATCCCTACCTGGACTGCCCGGGAGAACCTTCGCCCGGCATCCCCCGAGCTGGTGAAGATGGCCGTGCCGTTGCCATAGGGGTTGCTATTGATCACCGCGATGGCGTCCTCCACGGTGTCCACCCGCATCACCGAGAGCACGGGGCCGAAGATCTCCTCCCCGTAGGCGTCCATGTCGGCAGTGACACCGTCGATCACTGTCGGACCGACGAAGAAGCCGGCTTCACGCCCAGGAACCGCGACGTCCCGTCCGTCGACGATGATCGTCCCGCCTTGTGCAGGTGATCGCGAAATCAGGTCCACGATCCGCTGCTGGGCTTCCCGCGTGACCACGGGCCCCATCTCGCTGCTGGCGTCGCGCCCGTCCCCGACCTTGACATCGCCGGCACGCTCGGACACCGCGCGCACGAGCGGGTCGGCCACGGGGCCGACCGCCACCGCGACACTGATGGCCATGCAACGCTCGCCGGCGGAGCCGAAGGCCGCCGCGGCGAGATGCTCGGCTGCGAAGTCGACATCGGCATCCGGCAGGACGACGGCATGGTTCTTCGCGCCGCCCAGCGCCTGGACACGCTTTCCCGCCAGGCTGGCCCGCGTATGGACGTAGCGCGCGGTCGGCGTCGAGCCGACGAAGCTGATGGCAGCGACCCCCGGGTGATCCAGCAACGCATCCACCGCGACCTTGTCGCCGTTCACGACGTTGAACACCCCGTCAGGCAATCCGGCCCGCTGCCAGAGTTCTGCCACCAGGAGACTGGCGGAGGGGGCCCGTTCGCTCGGCTTCAGCACAAAGGTGTTGCCACAGGCAATGGCCACGGGATGCATCCACATCGGGACCATGACCGGGAAGTTGAACGGCGTGATCCCGGCAACGACGCCGATCGGCTCGCGGAAGGAGTAGGTGTCCACGCCGGCCGAGACCTGGTCGCTGTAGTCGCCCTTGAGCAGGGAGGGCACGCCGCACGAATACTCGATCACCTCGAGGCCACGCTGCACTTCCCCCAGCGCGTCCGCGAAGACTTTTCCGTGCTCGTCGACGACGAGGTAGGCCAGCTCCTCCGCGTGGGCGTTGACCAGTTCCCTGAACGCGAACAAGACCTTGGCGCGCCGGCTGACCGAGGTCTCCGACCAGGGAGGGAACGCCTCCTGCGCCACGCGCACGGCCTCACCCACGTCGTCAGTCCCGGCCAGGAGCAGCTGCGCCGTCGACTCCCCCGTCGCGGGGTTGCAGACGGAGGACGTCAACGTCGACCGGCCCGGCGTGCGCTGCCCGCCGATCCAGTGCTCGATCATCATCGGCCCATCATGCCTGCGGACACTCCCCACGTCTACCGTTTGTCTGGACAATATGACTTTAGCAGTTACAGTACTGCCACAGGTCCCTTGTGCTGCAGGAGCGCTTCCGTTTACGGTCAGCTCTGCTGGTTTCTCCGGGACACTTTCGGATCCCGCACCGGGACACGCGCACTGTGCAACGACGACGGAGGCGAAGCAATCCCGTGTCAGACACGCCTATGGCCCAGCCACTACGCGCGCTCATGGCAACGATGAACGCCATGAGCAAGCTCAAGATCGGGCCAAGCATGCAGTCCATCGTCGCCACGCCGCACGCTGAGCGGATCGCCCGCAAGAACCCTGGCGTGATGGCGCGCCCGGTGACCGGAATCGATACCGAGGACGTCTACGTCCAAGGACGCGGCGGGCCCATCCACACGCGCATCTACCAGCGCGCCGGTACTGCGCCTGGGGCTCCGGGCTACCTGTTCATCCACGGCGGCGGTTTCGCCTTGGGTGGCGTGGAATTCTGCGACCACGTCTGTCGCGAGCTGGCGAAGCGAAGCGGCTTCGTCGTCGTCGGCCTTTCCTACCGGCTCGCCCCCGAGTACCCGTTCCCGGCTGGCATCGAGGACTGTCAGGACGTGCTGAGCTGGATGGCCCGGGAGGCACCCGGTGGGCTCGACCCTGAGCGCCTCGCGGTCGGCGGGGAGAGCGCGGGTGGCACCTTCACCACGTTGCTGGCGCTCTGGGCACGCGACAACAACGGTCCGCGCATCGCGCATCACGCACCGATCTACCCCCTCACCGACTTCACGGCGAGCATGATCGACTGGACCGAGGGCAATGCCGGCAATCCTGGGGTCACCCCGGCCATCTGGGACCTGGCGGCGGGCGTCTACTGCACGGACCACGATCGCAAGGACCCGCTCGTGAGCCCTGCCTTCGCCGACCACGCGGGGTTGCCGCCCGCTCTGGTCGTCACCTGCGGGCACGACATCCTGCGCAACGAGGGCGTCGCGCTTGCGTCCTCCTACGAGGCCGCCGGCGTGGACGTCACACACTCGCACCTGGACGACATGCCGCACGGCTACCTGCTCATGACGCGCCTGACCAAGCGGTCCTACGAGACCATCGACCTGATGATCTCTGAGGCGAAGAGATACTTCTCGCTGGCCGAGGCCAGGTAGGGAGGTCGGCGCGCGAGCGAGCCGCACCAACGCCGACGCTAGAACAGCGTCGGCGTACCGGCCTCCATGCCGCGCAGCTCGTCGTAGTCGAGCTGCATGCAGATGATCCCCCGGTCGGCGGCAAGCACCTTGGCCTGCGGCTTGAACGTCTGCGCCGCCAGCACCCCTCGGACCTCGCCCAGCACCGTGGCGAGCCGCTGCAGGTAGCGCGTCAGCTGCTCCACCCCGTCGATGTCCGCGTGCCGCTTGATCTCGACCGCGACGTGCCCGCCCTCGCCGTCCCGGCACAACAGGTCCACCGGCCCGATGTCGGTGGGGAACTCGCGCCGGACCAGGGTCCAGCCGGTCCCGAGGACCTCACACCGGTCGGCGAGCAGCTCCTGCAGGTGCGCCTCGACGCCGTCCTTGATCAGCCCCGGGTCCTTGCCCAGCTCGCACGAGCTGTCGCTGAGGACCTCCTCGATGGCGATGAGCAGCTGCTCGCCCGCCCTATTGGTGACGGTCCACAGCCCCTCCCGCTCGAGGATCGCGCACGGTGGGCTCATCCAGTTCAGCGGCTTGTAGCCGTACTCCGAGTGGATCGAGATCGAGCCGTCTCCCTTGACCAGCAACAGGCGCGGCGCAAGCGGCAGGTGCGTGCCCAGCCGGCCCATGTAGTCGACGGTGCACCTGGCCACGACCATCCTCATGCCCGACGACGCTAGGTCAACCGGGTGCGACGCGGTCAAGGACACCAGCGGCTTCAACGCCTTCTCCGGGTGGGGCGGCCGCGTAACACTCCCGCTCCACGACGTCGAACGCCGCCGCCGCCTCCCCCACCAGACCCAGTCGTCGGCCCAGCTCCGCGATCGTCTCGCCCCCTGCCCGGCCCCGTGGGCCGAGCCGCGCGTCCAGGCGGAGGAAGGCGGCCAGCGCCGGGCGGCCGGACACGTCCGGCCGTGCCCCGCGACGCGAGATTGCCG
>JALYIZ010000049.1 GCA_030775505.1 Actinomycetota bacterium
GGCCACGGCGGCCTCAGTTCGCTGGCGGCCTACTGGACGCCAGCCGCGGTGCAGGCGGCCTCGATCCCCTTGCATATGGCAGCCACGGTGAGTCCGCCGGACGTGACAACGTCCATCACGTTGGCCTGCGTGATCACCTGCGCGGGCAGGAGCAGGGCCTGGAGGTTGTGGCTGGGTGCCTTGGGGTCATCGAACTTGGCGAGGGTCAGGCCGGCAGACGTCGCGTCCTTGCCGCTGATCAGGGCGATAGCGAGCTGGGCGGCGGCGGTGGCCTCAAGCTTGACGTTCTTGAAGATCGTCATGCTCTGCTGCCCGTTGATGATGTTCTGCAGGCCCTCGACACCGGAATCCTGTCCGGTGACGACCACGTGGCCGGCAAGTCCATTGCTCTTGAGCACGCCGAGAACCGCGTTCGCGATGTCGTCGTTGGCGGCCAGCACGCCCTGCACCTTGCCGCCGGCCGCGGTGAGGGCCTGGGTAAAGGTCGGAGCTGCGTTGTTGACGTCCCAGCCCTTGACCACGGACTCAGAGGCGATGGTCAGCTTGCCCTGGTCCGCGAGGGGCTTCAGTACTTCGTTGGCGCCCTTGGCGAACAGGACGGCGTTGTTGTCCACGTCCTTGCCGCCGGCCATCTCGATGATCTGCGGCTTGGTGGCACCGCTCTGGTTCAGACAGTCGACGAGGGTCTGTCCCTGCAGTTTCCCGACGTCTTCGTTGTCGAAGGAGACGTAGTACTGGGCGGTCCCGCCGAGGTTGACGCGGTCATAGTCGATCACCTTGATGCCGGCAGCCGTGGCCTGCTTCTCCACTGCCGCCCCTGACGTCGCGTCGATGGAGTCGATGATCAGCACTTTCACGCCGGCACCGATCATGCTCTGGGCGATCTGCTGGAAGCGCGCCGTGCTGCCGCCGGCGTTCTGGATGTCCGGGGTCACTCCTGCGTCGCTCAGGGCCTTCTGCAGCAGCGGCTTGTCGTAGAGCGTGTAGCGGGTCGAGGACGTGGTGTCAGGCAGGATGACCCCGACCTTGCCGCTTGCCCGAGCGGTTGCGGCTGCGGCCGGCGCCTTCGCAGCACTGGTCGGTGGACTGGTGAGCTTGCAAGCGGCAACGACCGTCCCGCCCGCGGCGGAGGTCGTCGCCGACGGCGTGGTCGAGGACGTGGGAGTCGTGGAGCTGCACGCCGTCGCGGCCACAGCCAACGCGAGCAGCGAGGCTGCGGACGCGATGCTGCGTGGGGCGGGACGTCGGGGGGGTGTGCGCATGGATGTTCCTCCGGAACGAGAGCGTTCCCGCCGGAGCGAGAAGGCTTCAGGACCGTTGCGGCCCTGTGTCGCCGGACGATCCCGCTGTCCCGACCTTCTGTCAAGCATTCAGCAAAAGGTTGCCGGTTTTGCGCGATGAACGAGCAATCCCGACCCAACGACGTCGAGCCGAATCGGGCACCACGTCCCGAACCAGGTCCGGGGAACCAGCGGCAGCGCTCGTTGCTTGACAGAAGTACGTGCAGACGCGGACAGTGCGGCCGTGTCCCCGGGCCGCCCTACTACTGAGCTGCGCGCCGGCAACCTCGGGCTGATCCTCGACACCTTGCGTCTTGACGGTCCGCTCCCGCGCACCGAGATCGTGCGGCGGGTGGGCCTGTCGCGCGCGACGGTCTCCAGCCTGCTCAGCGAACTGTTCGAGCGGCGGCTGGTCCGGGATGCGGCCAACGTCCGCAGCACTGCCGCAGGCGGGCGCCCGCCGGCCCACGTCGCCCTCGAGCCATCAACCGCGGCCGCGGTTGGGGTCGACATCGGCCGCACCCACGTGCGCGCTGTCGTCGCCGACCTGAGCTTCCAGGTGCTGGCAGAGGCCCACGAGCGGATCGAGGTCCTGGAGCACCCTCAGGAGACTCTCGACCTGGTGGTCGCGACGACCGAGCGCCTCCTGACGGAGTCGGGGGTGGACCGCGCCGATCTCCTAGGCATGGGGGTCGGTCTCCCCGGACCCGTCGATCGGGCGTCGGGGCGGCTCGGCTCGTCCACCATCCTGCCCGCCTGGGTGGGGCTCGCGCCCGGCGCGGAGCTGGAAAGCCGGCTCGGCACGCCGGTTGTGGTCGAGAACGATGCCAACGTCGGCGCCCTCGCCGAGGCCCTGCTCGGAGCCGGGCGGGGCAGCCGGGTGCTCGCCTACATCAAGGTCGCGGGCGGCGTCGGGGCCGGCCTCGTCGTCGCTGGCCAGCTGTTCCGGGGTGCGTCGGGGACGGCGGGGGAGATCGGCCACACGACCATGGCCAACTCAGGTCCGGTGTGCCGATGCGGCAACCGGGGTTGCCTGGAGCTGCTGGCCGGAGCTTCCGCGCTCCTCAGGCAGATGGCGGCGGCCGGAGTAGAGCTCGACGGGGTGCCCTCACTTCTGCGCATGGCTGCTGAAGGTCATGCCGGGGTGCGTCGCGTGCTCGCGGACGCGGGTGAGCTGGTCGGCCTGGCGGTCGCCAACCTGGTCACCCTGCTGGACGCCGACCGGGTCGTGGTCGGAGGGGAACTGGCCGCTGCAGGTGAAGTCCTGGTGGGGCCGCTGCGCTACGCCGCGAGGTCAGCCGCGGTGACGACGGCGGGGAGCGGGATCGAGATCGTCGTGTCGGATCTGGGTGAGCGCGCGGAGGTGCTCGGCAGCGTCGCGCTGGTCCTGCGTGAGCCGCGGTCGCTCGGTCCCGCGCTGCTTGCCCGCCGTTGACCGAACCCTGCGTCAGTGCGGGTGCGCGACGAAGAAGTCCCAGATCACCGAATTGGCGTCCAGATCACGCGTGGGCCAGTCAGCGTAGAGAGCGAAGCGTTCACCGCCCGGCCAGGCGTGGCCGCCCCCGTCATAGCGAGCGGAGGTCACAGGCGGGTAGCTGCCCCGCCCCAGGCCCTCTCCTGCCGCAGTCACCGGGTCTGTCAGCAGCGCGGGGGGCGCCACCATGCAGATCCGGACCTCATCCGAGGAGGCCGTGTAGGCGGTGCACGTGGCGATTCCTGACGTGAGCACCGTAGTGGCACTGCTGGCCGGGATCCCGTCGACGGCGAGCCAGGTGTTGCGGGTATCGGCCACGGATTGAAAGACATGACCGAATGCGCCGGCGCCGCCGTTGTAGGGGATGTCGGAGTCGGTGGTCCCGTGGATCTCCATGACGGAGACATGGCGGCCGGGAGCGCACGAAGTCAGGTCGCCACCGAGTTGGAGTCCTCCGGCCACCGAGGCGACCGCGGCGATCTTGTCGGACAACTGGCAGCCGAGTCGCATCGCCATGAGACCCCCGTTGGAGATGCCGGTGGCGAAAACCCGGTGCCGGTCAATCGTGTACGCCCCTTCGAGCGTGTCGATCAGGGTGCTGATGTAGGCCACGTCATCGACGGGCGCTGCCGACGTTCCGGCGCCGAACTCCTGTGCGCCATAGCAGCAACCGCCCGCGTTCCACTGGCTCTCGAACGCCATGGGGTAGGCGATGATGAAGCCCTTCTGGAGCGCCAGGCGGTTCAGCTGGGACGTCTGCTCCTGCAGGTAGTCATTGGCACCAGCGCCGTGGATGTTGATGACCAGCGGCATAGCGGTGCCGGCTGTGTAGCCCGGTGGGACGTAGAGCAGGTAGGGGCGTGGGCCGACCGACGTCATGACGACGTTGTTCACTGCCGCCCCGGTCACGGTCACGGTGGACGAGGCAGTCAAGCTGCCCAGGGTCGCCGTGATCGTCGCGGTACCTGCCGCCCGGCCGTAGACGGTTCCGGACGTGGTCACCACAGGGGCGACGTTAGGGTCACTGCTGACCCAGACCACATCCTCCTGGTGGAACTGCGGCGCATTCGGGAACGCCCAGTCAGCAGGATTCGGACCGGCGGGGAACAGCTCGGCGTGCATGAGCTCAAAGCCGCCAACGCCGATCACGGTGCTCGCCGGCGCCACCGCCAAGGTGGGTGCCGCGGCACCGGCAGCCGGGATGAGCAGGCCACAGAGAAGGACAATCAGGCCGACGAGGCTACGACGCATGAGCGCTCCGAGGTAGAAGGTGGATGAGCTGGCTGCCGCTGGTTGACACGGTTGCCTGGCCACGCGCATCGGCGATCGCGGACCCGTCCGGGGCAAGCACGGTCTGACCAACCATCAGCCCGGTCAGATGAAGCTGGGTGGGACGGTCGCTCACGACCTTGATCGTCGCGGGAGTGTCGCGTAAGCCCGCCTGTGCGACATTCACGGCCGCGTGGGCGACGCCGGTGAAGGTCAGGTCGATCCAGCGCGCAGCGGGCGAGGGTGTCGACGCCCCCCAGGACAGGACCTGGACGGCAGCGGGTCCGTCATCGTTGTTGACCGCATCGTTACCGCGAAGCAGCGTGGGCGTCCGATCGGGAAGGGCATGTGAGAAGGCCGTGGCGGTCGCGACGAAGCCGACCGCGTGGCTGCGTGCAGCCAGCTCGGTGAGCCACCAGGCGCCTGTCGGCCCGACACCGAGGTCCGGGCGCTGGTGGGACGGGTAGAAGGTGTAGCTGATCCGAGCCGGTGGAGCCTCGCGCCGTAGGTCGCGCAGCCAGGCGACCGCTCCCTGGAAGTGACCAGTCTCCGCCCAGTCGACGTGTCCCTGGCGCCCATAGAGCTCCAACCGGTACCGGTAACCCAAAGTGTCGAACCGTCTCGCCTGCTGGACGGCCGACGGGGACCAGACCAGCTCATCGACCGCACCCTGTCCGATGTAGAAGGGAAGGTGCTCGGCGTTCCCGACAAGAGGTGAGGTGTCGGCCTCGTGCTCGCACTTGGTGATCCCGGGATCGGCCGGGACCTCGACGGGTGACACCAGCCGAAGGGCGCAGTTGGGCGGACCGGCGATGGCGACAGCCTGCGCGAACAGATCGGGGTGCTCGAAGGCCAGCCGGTAGGTGCCGTAGCCGCCCATCGAGTACCCGGCGACGATGCTGCGCGACGGATCAAGGGCGAAGGCGCGAGCGACCCGGTTCCAGGTCTCCCAAAGATCGAGTTCGCCCTCGTCGAAGAACCAGCTGTCGGGGCCCCGGGCCATGGGCATGAGGCAGATCGAACGCCGTCCCTGGCACAGCGACTGGAGGAACAAGGGGTTCCAGGCCGCGTACTGGTTGTGTTGGGTGTTCAGCGAGTGCAGCAGCAAGGTCAGCGGCACGGCCTGTGACGGCGCAACTCCCGAGGGGACGAAGATCCCGTACGGCTGGACCCGATTGAGATAGTTCGGCCGCAGGTCGGACGAATACTGGGGCGGGTTGCGCACGATGCCCTGGCCCAGCTCGACCGACGACACGTACCAGCGATTGGTGTAGCCCGCCGGGCGCGGCTCCGGCTCCGATACCCGGCGCGACAACGCAGCCCAGTCGATGTCCCGCGCGAAGGGCGTGACGTCGCCAGTGGCCAGCGACGCTGCCTGTCCCTTCTCACGCCACCAGTTCCCGCCGACAACGGGCTCCTGGGCATCGGAGCGGAAAGCCACGTTGAAGACACTCGGCTGACCAGGCAGGGCACCCATCGAGACGTCGACGGGCGCGAATCCGTCGCCCGCAGCAGTTGCCACACCGGACACCAGCCGGATGCGCCAGTGACCACCCACCGGCAAGATGCCGTGGGGCACACGTACCACGAAGGACCGGCTCTGGAGGTCCGTCCGGTGGTCCACCGGGACCCGATGTCCAGCACCGTCGATCAGCCAGGCGCCCTTCGCCGACACCAGGAGCCACCGTTCGATGCCCATGGACGCGACTCCCGCTCCCGCAGGCCAGGCCGCCGTGCCCGTGGAGGGATTGCCGTCGGTGTCGAAGGCCCAGAGCGCCACGGGGATGGCGGGGTCGGCGAGCGTGAGCCAATCGACCCGCCACCAGCTCGACGACGCGTCCTGACCGACCGCCGCGCGGAAGATGTCGGCGCCGTTCTCGGCCGCCTTCCCAGGCGGATAGACCAACGTCCCGTCCGGCGGCGACAGGTCCACTACGGGTCCGCTGACGATCACGCCCTTGGCGCCGTGGTCGTCATAGAGGAAGTCGGACCAGTACGACGCCCCGGCAGTCACCCGCCCGAATCCGGACGTCCGGGGAAAGCCGTCGGGGAAGGGCCAACCGCGGGGCTGGGCGAGCAACGGCTCGGCGCGATAGAGCGCGGGCGGACCCCCGACGGGCAAATCGGACGAGGGCGAGACGGCGCGAGATGCAGTTGGCAACCCCAGCGCCAGGCCGAGCATCGCCATCACGGCCACGAGACGACGCATCAGTTGATGCTCCGTTCTGTGTCTGTCCAGTGCCTGTCGCGGATGTCCCGCTTGAGGATCTTGCCGGCGCCGGACCGCGGGAGCGCGTCGAGGAACTCGATCGATCGCGGGCACTTGAAGCCGGCGATCAGCTGCGCGCAATGCGCCTTCAGTTCCTCCGCGTCCAGGGTCTTGCCGGGACGCAGGACGATCGCCGCGTGCACGCGCTCGCCCCACCGCTCGTCCGGCACACCGACGACCGCGACCTCCAGGACGGCATCGTGTGTGCAGATCGCCTCCTCGACCTCGATCGAGTACACGTTCTCTCCCCCAGAGATGATCATGTCCTTGGCCCGGTCGACCAGGAAGAGGTAGCCCGCGTCATCGAGGTAGCCCAGGTCGCGCGTCCAGTACCAGCCATCGACGAGAACCTCGGTGGTTGCCTCGGGCTTGTTCCAGTAGCCACGCATCACGTTGGGTCCGCGCAACACGACCTCGCCGACCTCGCCGACGTCAACCTTGCCGCCATCGGGTCGGCGCACCGTGACCTCTACGCCCATGATCTCCCGTCCGGCCGATCGCAGCCGCTCGGCGTCAACGAGGTCTTCCTCGCGGGTCAGTACGGTCGCCAACGGCGCGACCTCCGTCATCCCGTAACCCTGCGCGAACGAGCACCCCATCACCGCGATGCTCTTGCGCAGCAGCGTGCTCGCAATCGGGGCAGCCCCGTGCAGCACCATGCGCAGCGAGCTGAAGTCGGCGCTGGCCGCACGTGGGTGTTCGGTGATGGCAGTGAGCATGGCCGGCACCAGGAGCACAGCACTCACGCGCTCCCGACCGATGATGTCGATGGTTGCGCCAGCGTCGAAGCTCGGCAGGAAGGTGTGGCAGCCGCCGACCCACGTCACGGAGTAGGTGGATGCGCCATCCGCCAGGTGGAACATCGGGGCGGCGTGCAGGTAGACATCGCGCTCGCTGTACTCCAGCGCGACCGTGATGTGCATCGCGTTGGCGAGCAGGTTGCGGTGGGTCAGCATCACACCCTTCGCGACGCCGGTCGTCCCGCCCGTGTAGAACAACCCCGCGAGATCGTCCTCATGGATGTCCGCGGGAAGGGCAGCCGGCAAGGCGCTGGCGAGCGCCGACTCGTACTGCTCCGCGCCGACCAGCACCTGCTTGACGCTGCTGGCAAGGTCGCGCGCAGTTTCCGCGTAGCTGTCATCGGCGATCAAGGTGTGGACCCCGGCGTCTTCGAGGATGTAGCGCAGCTCCGGAAGGGCCAGCCGGTTGTTGAGGGGCACCATGATCGCGCCCATTCCGGGCACCGCGAAGTAGCACTCCAGGTAGCGGTGGCCGTTGCCCATCAGCAGCGCCACCCGGTCGCCGATGCCGACGCCCGCGCCGTGCAGCGCGCCGGCTAGGGACCGGCACCGCTCTGCCAGGTCGCGGTAGGTCGCGGTGTGGCCGGCGTCGACGTACGCCGGCTGGTCGCGCCGGAGTTGTTCCGCGCGGCGCAGCGTCTCCCAGAGGGTCATCGAGGTAGCGGTCATGGCTTCCCACCTTGCGGATGCTCGTCGAAGAAGGCGTAGAGGGCGGAGGTGATGTCGGGGCCGTACGGGTCCGTGAAGCTTCCCGAGGTGCTGCCACCGGAGTAGTTGTGCATGAGCCCGTGGATGGTCCATGCCTGCAGCAGTTCATGTCCGGACGCGCTGGTGTAGTGGCGGATCGTCACGGGGTAGCTACCGAGCAGGCCGCCGGGGCAGGGGTTGCGCGGGAAGTCGCGCAGGCAGAGCTCTCCCGGCACGCGTGGGCTGGGAGCGCCGAGGCCGCGGTTCTCCAGCGAGCTGGGCACCCGGGAGACAGAACCGTTGAGCTGGCCGTCGTCCGCCCAGTCGTCTGTGCTGAGCCACTGCTGCACGGACTCTTCCTCGAGCCCCATGGTCACCACGTCGTCCGCCGACCCCTGAATGTCGATGACCGGCACGACCCGCGCGTAGCTACCCATCCGCTGATACGAGAGGGCCCCCATGGCGTCGGCACAGAGGTAGGCGCAATTGGCCACGTGACCCACCGCCGCATAGAGGTCCGGGTAGACGACGGCAAGGGCCGAGGCCATCATCGCGCCACCAGAAATACCGGCGACGTAGATGCGTCTTGAATCCACTGCGTAATGGCGAGCGACCACCTGGGTGATCTGCGCGACCGAGCCGAGCTCCCCGGTCCCACGTGCGCTGACGGCGCCATTGCCGGAGTTCCAGCATCCAGCTGGGCTGCCGTCGGTGGCGTCGGCGGCTCCGGACGGAATCCGCTGGTCCGGGTACACGACGACGAAGTGTCTGCTGTCGGCGAGCTCGTTCCACCGGACGCCCTTGAGGGCCTGCTCCGCGGTCTGGGTGCAGCCATGCAGGTAGACGACGAGCGTCCGCTTGCCCGCAGGGGGGAGGGTGGCCGGCACGTACTGGAAGTAGTCGCGGCTCGGGTAGTTCGCTGACGCGGGCAGAGTGTGCTTCGACAGCGTGCCGTGTCGGGCGGCCTTGCCGCTGGCGTCGGCAGGCAAGACCAATGTCAGGAGGGTTCCGAGGCCGACGGCGACGGCGACTCCCCGCGTTACTGCTGCTCGGGGCAGCGGCAGGTGGTTCATCGCGCGGCCTTGTTCGCGGGCGTCCGGGTGGCCGGTGCCCGGCTTGCTGACTCGGGGGGCGCGGGAGACGTCCTGGCGCCAGGGGCCTTCTTGGCGGCCACGTCCTTCCTGGCGGCCACGTCCTTCCTGGCGGCCACGTCCTTCCTGGCGGCCACGGCCGATCCCAACCCGCTGCCCAGCAGGCGGCCGACGCCGAGCAGCTCCGCCACGCGCGCCGTGTCCAGATCCGCCACGGCGCCTTCGTAGACGACGAGACCGCGTTGCATGATCGCGGCCCGGTCGACGAGCCGGAAGCCGAAGCAGATGTTCTGCTCGACCAGCAGGATGGTCAGCCCCTCATTGCGCAACTGGAGCAGCATGTCGAGTACTTCCCCGATGGCACCAGGGGCGAGGCCGGCTGTCGGCTCGTCGATGAGGAGAACGGTCGGCCGGCTGACGAGGGCCCGTCCGATCGCGAGCATCGCCTGCTCGCCGCCGGACATGGAACCGGCGAGCTGCGTGCGCCGTGAGGCCAGCTTGGGGAAGCGGGTATACACCTCGTCCAGGACGGTGGCGTAGCCAGGCTTGTCCGAACGCCGCAGTACGTAGCCGCCGAGCCGAAGGTTCTGCTCTACGGACAGGCGTGGGAACAGCTGACGTGCCTGGGGGAGGTAGGCCATCCCGCGGGGAACCCTCGCCTCGGGCGGCTCGTGCGTAATGTCCTCGCCCTGCAGCAGGAGCTGACCCGAACGGGTCGGAACGAGGCCGGCGAGCACCTTGACGGTCACGCTCTTCCCCGCGCCGTTCAGCCCGAAAATCCCCACACACGAGCCGGGCGCGACGGCCAGGTCCACCCCGTGCAGCACCGTGTTGGCACCGAAGCCCGCCGTCACGTGGATGAGCTCGACGGCGCTCACGCGAACACCTGTCCACCGAGGTAGGCATCCAGGATTTCTGGACGGGCGGACAGTTCGTCGGGCGTACCCTCGGCCAGGAGTTCGCCGGCACTCATGACATAGATGTAGTGGCACAGGTCGAGCACCAGCGGGACGTTGTGCTCGATCAGCAGGATGGTTTGGCCCCGGTCCGCCTGCAGTTGCCTCAACCGTTCCGCAAGGCTCTCGGCGGCCGCAGGCGACAACCCCGCCGTGGGCTCGTCGAGCATCAGCAGCATCGGTCCGGTCGCCAGCACGGCCGCCAGCTCGACGAGGCGCTGCTGTCCGCCGGACAGCTCGCGCACGGGAGTGTCGGCATACCGCTCGAAGCCCAGCCCGCCGATCACCTCGTCGGCCAGCTGGCCGAGTTCGCGTTCAGCCACTCTCGCCGAGTGGCTGAACCCCAAGGCCGCCAGGTCGCCGTAGGGCGCCTTCAGGTGCTGGGCGAGCAAGATGTTGTTGCGGACGGTCTGGTCGCGCGCGAGCCCGACGTTCTGGAAGGTCCGTCCGAGGCCAGCGCTCACACGTTCGTGGGGCTGCCGCGCCTGCACCTCCGCGCCGTCGAGGGTGACCGTCCCGGTCGATGGCACAAACCCCGAAATGGCGTTGAACAAGGTCGACTTGCCAGCTCCGTTGGGACCGATGACCCCCACGATGCTTCCGGTGCGAACGGTCAACGACATGCCGTGGACGGCGCGCAGGCCGCCGAAGTCGACCGACAACCCGCTCACGGTGAGTACCTGGCGCTCGGCGGACGGTGGGGGCGTCCGCGCCACGGCAGCCAGGTCGATGGCACGCAGCTCCTCGACGCCGACCGCCGGCCCGACTGGACTGTTGTTGCGGATCCGGAAGATGAACCCGGCCAGTCCTTCGGGCAGTTTGACGACGTTGTAGAGGGTGATGCCGGCGGCGATGACCAGGTCATAGTGCTTGAACGGATCGGGCAGCTTCGGTGCGACCGCGAGGAGGACCGACACCGCCACACAGCCCCAGCGTCGGCCGACACCGCCGATGATCACGAAAAGCACGATGCGCAGGGACAGTTCGCGGTCGAAGACGTCGCTGTTGACGAGCCCCACCGCGCCGCCGTAGAGGGCGCCCGCGAGTCCGGCAATGGCCCCGGACAGCACGAAGGCCAGCAGCTTGTAGCGGGTGACGTCGATCCCGAACGCCTGCGCGGCGGTCTCGTCTTCACGGATGGCGAGGAAGGCGCGCCCGATGCGCGTGCGCAGCACGTTGATGTCGACCAGCCAGACGCCTACCAGGACGACCAGGACCATCGACAGGTAGATCGGCTCGTTGATGAGGATGTGCTCCCCCCAGAGCCGGCGTGGCAAGGAGGCTCCGGCCGAGCCGTGCGTGAAGACCCGCCAGCGCAGCACAGAGGCCTGCATCGTCGAGCCGAACACGAGTGTCACGAGAGCGAGGTAGAGGCCCCGCAGCCGGAGGGCGGGGATGCCGATCGCGAGCGCGACCGCGGCGCCGACGCAGGCCCCCACAGCCCAACCGATGAACATCGGCAGCGCCAAGCCGTCGACGATGAGGCTGGCACCAAAGGCCCCGACGCCGAGTAGGGCGGCATGGCCGAGCGAGAGCTGGCCCGCGTAGCCGAGAAGCAGGTTGAGCGAGAGGGCGGCGATGCCCAGGCAGACGCCGTAGGTGAGGGTCAGCGCGGTCGCTTGAGAGAGCAAGCCGGGCATGGCCCACCCGGTCAGTGGTGGCAAGACGATGCAGCCGAGCAGGATCAGCCCGACGTCCTTAGGTCGTCGATAACGGTCGAAGGCCGCAGGTGTCATCGCGACCCGAACAGGCCCTGAGGGCGGAAGACCAACGTGGCCACGACGGCACCGAAGATGCACAGCTCCGGCAGACCGGTGAGTGAGGAGCCGACTGCCAGGTGCCGGATGATGGCTTCACCGACGCCGACGGTCACGCCGCCGATGAAGGCTCCGCGCATGCTGCTAAGCCCGCCGATCAGGGCTGCGCTCAGAGCGCGGATGAACAGTCCGCCGTACGCGCTCGGGGAGATGATCCCGATGCTCGGTTCGATCAGCAGGGCGGCCACGGCGGACAGCACAGCCGCGAGGCCCCAGGTGAACATCGAAGCGCGAGCCAGCGGGATGCCCAAGAAGCGCACGGCCTCCTGGTCCTGCGATGCGGCGACGACCGTTAAGCCGAAGTCGGTGAACCTGAAGAAGGCCGCGAGTCCGCCGGCGACAAGGGCGACGAGGATCAACGAGAAGATCTGGGTCGGACTGACGAGGACTCCGATGACGTCGAGGCTGTG
>JALYIZ010000050.1 GCA_030775505.1 Actinomycetota bacterium
GGCACCTCCCGCGCTGTCGACCGCCCCTTCGACCCAGCGCACCGTCGCCCCGAACTCCCCCGCAGCGCGGGCCCGGACCCTCCGGCCCGTCGTGCGGTGGCTGCCACATGGGACAGGCATGTGGGTGCACCAGTGGACGGCCACCGAAGGGGGCCACGCGGGCCAGGTCGTCGCTCGGGCGGAGGCCGCCGGGCTCAGCGTGCTCTACGTGCAGACCGGAGACAGCGTCGACGGGTGGATCGGCACCCCCGTTCTCTCCCAACTGCTACCCGCCACCAGGGGAACCGACATCAAGATCGTGGCCTGGGACTTCCCCACGTTGGCAAACCCGGTGGCTGACGCGCGGCGGCTCGCCCGGGCCGCGCTGTTCCGACGACCCGGCACCCCCCGCGTCGCCGCCGTCGCGCCTGACGTCGAGACGGGTTCCGAGGGAACCCGGCTGTCGGGGCACGCCCTGGACCTCTACTACGCGACCTTGCGCCAGGCGCTGCCGGCGGGGGTGGCGATCCTGGCCACCGTGCCGTGGCCCAGCCAGTACCGGATCAACAGCTACCCCTATGCGCGGACCTCGCGCCATGTGGACGGCTTCATCCCCATGGCCTACTGGTACAACAACTCACCGGCGGTGGTGACCACCACGTCCATGCACATCCTGCAGCGCTACGGCAAGCCGGTCCTGCCCGTCGGCCAGGGCTACGACGGGCGCCTCGACGCGCCGTACTTGAAGCCCGACCCGGCCCCCGATCGCAGCGTTCAGGCCTTCGTGGACGCGGCGAAGGCGCTGGGGGCGCCCGCCGTGTCGCTGTGGTCCTGGCAGACCACCGGCAGCAAGCAGTGGGGGGTTCTTGCCCGCGCACGGGCCGCGTTCCGGGTCTCCCCGCCGCTGTCGGTGTCCGCACGTACCGTGGGCGGGTGACGGTCTCCTCCTCGCCCCCCCGCTCCGCGCTTCCGCATGCGGCGCGGCCCAGCGTGCCCCGGGTCGCGACCGACCTGGTGCGCTCCGGTCGCCCCTTCCAGGTCGTCTCCGACTTCGAGCCGGCCGGGGACCAGCCAGCGGCGATCGACGAGCTCGAGCGGCGCCTGCGCTCCGGTCAGCCCGATGTGGTGCTGCTGGGTGCCACCGGGACCGGCAAGAGCGCCACGACAGCGTGGCTGGTCGAGCGCGTCCAGCGACCGACGCTGGTGATGGCTCCCAACAAGACGCTCGCCGCCCAGCTGGCCAACGAGTTCCGGGAGCTCCTACCGCACAACGCGGTCGAGTACTTCGTGTCCTACTACGACTACTACCAACCTGAGGCCTACGTGCCCCAGACCGACACCTACATCGAGAAGGACTCCTCCATCAACGAGGAGGTGGAGCGGCTGCGTCACTCGGCCACGATGTCGCTGCTCACCCGGCGGGACGTCATCGTGGTCGCGAGTGTGTCCTGCATCTACGGTCTGGGCACCCCCCAGGAGTACGTCGACCGGATGGTCAGGCTGCGCGTCGGTGACACGGTCGACCGTGACCAGCTGCTGCGCCGGTTCGTCGAGGTCCAGTACACCCGCAACGACCTGGCTTTCACCCGCGGCACGTTCCGGGTCAGGGGCGACACGGTGGAGATCTTCCCTGTGTACGAGGAGCTGGCGGTGCGGATCGAGCTGTTCGGCGACGAGATCGAGCGCGTCATGACTTTGCACCCGCTCACGGGCGAAGTGGTGGCCGAGCATGAGGAAGTGTTCGTCTTCCCGGCCACGCACTACGTGGCCGGTCCCCAGCGGATGGAACGTGCCATCGGTGGCATCGAGTCCGAGCTGGCCGACCGGCTGGCTGAGATGGAGCGCCAGGGAAAGCTGTTGGAGGCCCAGCGACTGCGGATGCGCACCACCTACGACATCGAGATGATGCGCCAGGTCGGCTTCTGTTCCGGCATCGAGAACTACTCGCGGCACATCGACGGGCGGGCCGCCGGGACGGCCCCCCACACCCTGCTCGACTACTTCCCCGAGGACTTTCTCCTCGTCATCGACGAGTCGCACGTCACCGTGCCGCAGATCGGCGGGATGTACGAGGGGGACATGTCCAGGAAGCGGACCCTCGTGGACCACGGCTTCCGGCTGCCCAGCGCGATGGACAACCGACCCCTGCGCTGGGAGGAGTTCCTCGACCGTATCGGCCAGACCGTCTACCTGTCCGCGACGCCCGGCACGTACGAGCTGTCGCGGGTCAAGGAGGACGTCGTCGAGCAGGTCATCCGTCCCACCGGGCTCGTGGACCCGGAGATCGTTGTGAAACCGACGAAGGGGCAGATCGACGACCTGGTCCACGAGATCCGCGAGCGGGCCGGGCGCAACGAGCGGGTCCTCGTCACCACCTTGACCAAGAAGATGTCGGAGGACCTCACGGACTACCTCCTTGAGCTGGGCATCCGGGTCCGGTACCTGCACTCCGAGGTCGACACGATCCGCCGCATCGAGCTCCTCAAGGAGCTCCGGCAAGGCGTGTTCGACGTGCTGGTGGGGATCAACCTGCTCCGTGAGGGCCTCGACCTGCCCGAGGTCTCGCTGGTCAGCATCCTCGATGCCGACAAGGAGGGGTTCCTTCGATCCGGGACGTCGCTGATCCAGACAATCGGGCGGGCTGCTCGCAACGTCTCAGGGCAGGTCCACATGTACGCCGACTCCATCACCCCCTCGATGGCCAAGGCGATCGACGAGACCACCCGGCGCCGGGCGAAGCAGGTCGCCTACAACACCGAGCGCGGTCTGGATCCCCAGCCGCTACGCAAGCGGATCGCGGACATCCTCGACGACATCGTGCGGGAGACGAGCCAGGGGGAGCTGGGGGGAGGCGGACGCCAGCAGTCGCGAGGGAAGGCCCCGGTTCCGGGCATGGGCTCGCGCAGCGCGAGCGCCGGACGACACGCCAAGGAGCTTGCCGGCATGCCCCGCGCCGAGCTCTCCCAGCTCATCCAGCAGCTCTCGGACCAGATGCACGAGGCAGCGCGCGAACTGCACTTCGAGTTGGCAGCGCGCCTGCGCGACGAGGTGGGGGAGCTGAAGAAGGAGCTGCGCGGGATGGACGCAGCCGGGGTCCGCTAGGAGCCGTTGGGGACGTACGAGCCGGTGTTGGACCGGCTATAGCTCCATCGGTCATCGCCTGGCCACTCCAGTTCGTAGTCGGCGCGGCGGAGACTGGGCAACGGGAAGCTCACCAGTCCCTGGCTGTCGGTGCGCCGCTGCTCGCCGCGCAACCACCGGTTGCTCCCCTGAAAGCGGACGAAGAGGGCGACCTCGGCGTCGGCGACCGGTTGGCCATTGGCGCTCAGGGTGAGCTGGCCGACTGCCCTCGGTCGCACTCTGGGGGTCCGCGAGGGCTGGACCTCCAGCGCGCTGACCGTTCCCTGGGGAGAGGGCGGTACCACCGTCGGGCTGGTCACGATCGAGGTCGTGTAGTCCGTGTAGTGCCGGTAGCTCCCGGACATCCACACTGCGGCGGGCGAGTTGGTCGTCCGGCCCCGAGGGACGACGGGCCGAAGGTTGTCGTTGCCGACGTCCTGCACTGGAACCGTGTAGGTGAACGACACGCCGCCGTCGAGGGTGACCCAGCGTTGGATCTGGAACAGGGCTCCCGCTGGCCGGGCCAGGTACACGATCCGGGGGTCACTGTGGTCCAGGGCCATGCCGCCGCTGTAGGAGGGCTCGGTGCCGGTCTGGTCAATGCTGGGGCCGGCATCGACCAGGGCCGTGTCAACCCAGCTCTTCCCGTCCCAGCGCGCGTAGTGGTAGATGTGGGGCTGCCCGCGGCCCGCGGTGACGTAGGCGACGACCGGTTGGCCGTCCAGACCGAGTGCGACGTCCTGGACCCAGGAGTTGGCGCCCGGCTGGCCCGTCGTCCCCACGACACTGCCCTGCTCCGGGAAGAAGGGGGCGTCCCGCAGGTGCCCGATTCCCGTGCCGTCCACGTGGTAGAAGCCGGTCTGGTGATAGGCCATGTAGTACACGGGACTGGCCGACTCGTCGGGATGGCTGCGCGTGAAGGCCATCGCGATGGTCCCGCCGTAAACGTCGTACTTGACGTACGGCCGCTGTCCGGGTTCGTCGAGCAGGATGCGTGCGCGGGACCAGGTGACGCCGAGGTCGTCGGAGGTCGCGAAGGCCTGGTGGGAGTACTTCGAGCGCCAGAACAGGTAGATCCGGTTGTTCTCCGCCGGGACGAGCACGGGGTTGGTGTAGGTAAACAGCCCGTCGCCGCGGATCCCGACCGGGACGGCCCGCACGGGACCGAAGGACCGGATGTCGTCGGGTCGGGTCATCGTCCGCTGGTAGATCGCCCGACCCTGGTGTCCGGACCAGAAGACCGACAGCCGTCCGTCGGGCAGGGCGAGCAGGGAGGGGTTGGCGTGGTCGTCCTCCTGAAGCCGGGGCATGAGGACGAAGCTCTGGAGCCGGTGTGAGGACTCGTCGAGCGCGCTGACGCCGAGGTCGCCCCGGTCGTCGACCCAGCCCGTGTAGGTGCACGAACACGGGCCGTCGAGGTGCACCGCCCGAGGGTCGGAGAAGTACGACCAGGCGCCGCCTGGTCCGAGCACGCTCAGCGCGTCCTGGGGTGCCGCCCCGGCCCCGGGTCCGGTCAGGACGGCGGTAGCGAGCAGGGCCAGCAGGGCTGCCGCGAGGGACGTGCGGCGCGACATCATGTCACTCTAGGTCACGACATGTCCGTGAGCGAGGAGGAGCGCATGATCGGCCGGAGGCGCGGCGCTGTCGCTGCCTGCCTTGCCGTTCTCCTGCTTGCCGTGCCTCGTGCCGGCGCGTCCTCCGTCCCGGCCCGGCCGGGGCCTGGTCTCGCGCCGCCTGCCTGCCTGGTCGCGGACCCCAACGAGCCCGCGGACGCCATCTTCGCGACCAAGCTGCGGCGGGCTGCAGCCACCACGCCTCGGGACCAGTTCCCGGTCGAGGCCCGGCCTGGCGCAACGGCCTGGGCGACGGCGGGCTCCTGGCACTGGGCGGCCGGCTTCGTGCCCGGACAGCTGTGGGAGTTCTACCTGAGGACCGGCGACCCGTCGTGGCGGGCGCTGGCTCTGGCCATGGACACGACGCTGCCTCGCGAGGCCCGAGACCGTGGACCCCATGACCTGGGTTTCATGCTGGGCAGCCCCTACATGCCGGCGTTCGCGGCCACCGGGGATCCCCGGTACCGCGCGCTGCTCGAGCAGGGTGCCGCGACGCTGGACACCCACTGGCGTGACCGACCCGGGGTGCTGTGGTCCCTGCCACCGCGGCCCGGGCACGTGGAGATCATCGTCGACAGCGCGATGAACATGGACCTGCTGTTGTGGGCTGCGGAGCACGGTGGCAGTCCGCAGCTGCGGGCACACGCGTTGAGTCACCTGAGACATCTCGCCGTGGACGGCCTGCGCGCCGACGGCTCGACGGTGCACGTCATCGACTACGACGCCGCGACGGGCCGGCGGCTGCGGACCTACACCCGGCAGGGGTTCAGTGACGCCAGTGCCTGGTCACGGGGCCAGGCCTGGTTCTTCACCGGTCTGGCACAGGGATACCGACACACCCACGACCCCGTGCTGCTCTCCGCTGCGACCCGGGCGGCGGACTATTACCTCGGGCACCTGCCGTCCGACCGCGTGCCCTACTGGGACATGTCGCAGCCGGCGGGGTCGTCTACCCCGCGCGACACAGCCGCCGGTGCGGTGGCCGCGTTCGGACTGGGGGTGCTCGCCGACGTGACGCCGGACGCCGCCAACCGGGCCAGATGGCAGGCGGAGAGCCTGCTTGAGACCCAGGCGCTGCTCCGACCGCCTTACCTGGCCCCCGCCTCACACCCGGCCGTCCTGACGCACGCCGCGCATGGGCAGAAGGGCATCGCCCTTCAGGCGGAGACGTCCTTCCCGTATGCGGACTACTACCTGCTGCGCTCGCTGTTCGCCTTGGAGGAGCGCGCTCAGCCGGTCGGGGCGTTCGCCGGAGGGAGCGGGTGCCTAGCCGGCCGCCACCACGCGGTGACCGGCAGCGTGCCGCGGCTGGTAGCGGGCCGGCCGGGGCGCGTTCGCGTCTGAGGGCGCCTCCCCGTCCTTGCCGGCGCGCCGAGCGGCGATCCACAGGAGCAGCACACCGGGCCAGATGAGCAACGCGGGGCCGGACGTGCTGTGTCGCACGAGGGCGAGCGCCCGCCCTGCGGCAACCGAGGAGGCCCGCAACCGCGCGAAGCCACCGGCGTTCCCGTCAAGCACCCACGGGTCCTGCGCCTGGTTGGCGTCGCCCTTGGTGCGCAGCTGCAGGTGGCCGTCAGGCCCGGTCTTGATGGAGACGAGCCGGTGCATGATCGGTCCCCCGGTCGGGGTGCCGTACGGCCTGGGCGGCACAAACATCACCACGTCCCCCACGCGCAGCGTGCTGACCCTGACCGGTGACACAGCGACGAGTGTTCCGACGGGGAAGCGCGGCGTCATCGAGCCCGTGAGGACCGGCTGCAGACGGAGGTGCCCGGACACGACGAGGATCGCGAGCCCAAGCATGGCAAGGGCGCTCAGCCGCCCTGCCGTGCGGAGCAGGAAGAGGAAGGTACGTAGAGCGGCTCTCATGTGAGCTCCCGAATCTGTGTCACGGTCAGCCTGCGGTCCTGTCGCCGGTACCGGTCCCGGTCGGGACCGCTGCCGCCGTGGCCACGGCACTCGCCAGCGTGCTCGTGGACGTGAAGGTGTAGCGGAGGAACTTGACGGCGTTCACGGCGAGCGACCCGTACGTCACCGAAGGGGCGCCGGAGAGGGCTGTCGCCGATCGAAGGGAGGTGGTGGAACCGCCGCAGAGGCCGGACGCCCACGCCTGGCTGCAGCTGTCCACGGCCACATTCATGGTCCCCGAGGCGCCCGTCGGCGTGATGGTGCCGGTGAATGCGGCTGTGACCGACCCTGTGTTGGTCAGGGTGGTGAACCGGTGGGTGCTGGCGCCGAGGGCCAGCGCCGTCACGGTCATGACATACGTGGATCCGCCGACACCTCCGGTGGCCCCCAGGTCGTCGGTACCCGCCGCGAAGGAGCCGGTCAGCCGGGCGAAGGTGAGACTTCCGGTGGTGGACGTGCTCGAGGACACGAAGCTCGCCCGGACGCCGACGCCGATGTGCGAGCCCAGGAACCCGGACGCCACGACGAGCGCGATCACGACGGGGATGGGCACGCCGCAGCGGCGCCGGTGGGACCGGCGCCGCTGCGGGTCGTGCCTGTGGATCACTCAGATCAGCCAGCGGTCCGGTCGCTCGCGGCGGCGGTCGCGCCGGTGATGGCGACAGTCACGGTGCCGGTCTGACCCTGGAAGGTCGCCTGGCTGGCACCGGCGGGGAGGTCGATCTCATAGCGGAGGTTGACCACGCCCGCCGCGGCGAGGCTGCCGTAGCTGATCGCCGGGGAGGTGGACACGCCGGCAGTTGCGAGGATCGGTGTGATGGTGCCGGTGCACGTGGACACCCCGGCGACAGTCGTCCAGGCGACGGTGCAGCTGTCGACCTTGAGCTCGAGGCCGCCGGTGCCGGCCAGTGTTCCGGTGCCACTCGTCGCGCCGGTGAAGGTCTGGCTCACCGAACCGGTGTTGGTGAGCGTGCGGTAGCGGTACAGGAAGTCCCCGGGGAGCATGTTGGTCAGCGCGGTCGTGAACGTCGTGCCGTTGGTGTCGGCATTGGTGTGGGTGACGGTCGCGGCCGTCAGGGAGCCGGTCGTCGACGTCGACGTCGACGTCCAGGCGGCGAAGGCGCCTGCACCGACGAGGGCAGTCGCGGCGGCCGCGATGGCGGTAGTGCTGGACACGCCCCGGGGCAGCGAGAGCGCGATCTTGCGGGGTGCGGCGTGGTGGGCCATGTGTGCTCCTGGGACTCGGGCTTGCCGGGTGGCGAGCCGAACACCTGGTCTGTCGGCCGTCTGGCGTACCGGGTCGCGGTCGTGAGCGGGTGGTTTGGCCGAACAGCGCGAAGGGACCCCTCGGAGTGACCCGACGTAGCCATGTTCGGGAGCTCGCCTTCCTCCGTGCCGGGGACATACCGGGCGCGAACGGGCGGCGGGGGGCTGCGGGTCCTCCACGTCACGCGGCGCCCTGCTCTTACGCTGCACGCCATGCGGCTGACGTTGCTTCCTGTGCTCACGCTTGTCACGGCTTGCGCGGGGTCCACCAGCCCACCGACCGCCGCGCCACCCACCCACCGGCCGACCGCACTGCCGAGTTCCGCGCTGCCCTCAGCCGGTGCGCAGCCAGCCGGGCCATGCGACAAGGCGCTGGGCGGCACGGTGAAGCTCGCCGATCCCGCGAGCGGCCGCCGCCTGGACATCACGTTGTCGTCGGCGAGCCGGAGTCAGCGGGCCCTCGCCGACTACGGGCAACCGCCCTCCTCGGGGTACTACGTGACCGTTCAGGCCAGGATCGTCAACCGCGGCACCGGGCCCGCTGCCATCGACCCGCTCGACTTCCTGGCTGACGCGGGTGGGCGGACGGGCGTGGACGTGCACGCGGGCAACGCGCCGTATTCGGGGGCGCCGGGGCAGCTCGGCGCGACGCCGGTGGACGTCGGCGAGACGATCACCGGGCCGCTCACCTTCGACCTGTCCGCTGCCCACGGCCGCGTGAGATACGCCCCTAAGGGGCACACGGCCTGCGCCTGGAGCTTCTGAGCCCGACCTCAGGTCGCGCTGAAGTAGCCGGCCAGGTCAAGGATCACCGAAGTGCGGCCCTGGCTGACCGACAGGCTCAGCGCGCCCTGCTGCAGGCCCGAGGCGACGAGGTCGGCGACCGCCTGCCCCGGCTCCAGGTTGAGCACTGAGGTGCGTTCCGCGGGCTTGGCGCCCGTCGGATAGACCTGCAGGTCAAGCGGGGCAGTCGAGTCGACGCCGGTCGTGTTGACCAGGACCCCGGTGGCGTCGCCCGGGATGCCGTTGGTGCCGCCCAGGATCACGCTGCTGTCGCCTCCGGCGCTGACCATCGCCCGGTCCAGCACGCGACGGGGTGAGAGGGCCACGAAGCGTGAGCCGGCCGCCGAGTAGTAGCCCACCACATCCACCACGACCCGGGCGGAGCTGTTCGACAGCGACAAGGTGATGCTTCCGTCGCCTCCCAAGGTGGCGTTGACCAGGACTGCTGCCGTCTGTCCCTTGACCAGGTTGAGGTTGCTGGTCCGCTGCGTCGGACGGTTGCCGGTCGGGTAGACCTGCAGGTCGGCTGGACCATCCGTACCGAGCGCCGTCACCGTCACCGCGACACTGGACACGTCCGCGGACGAAGGCACGCCACCGCGACCGCGAAGCAGGAGGGTCTGGTCGGTCCCGGCCCGCAGCCGCCCGTCGCCGGTACCCGTCTCCAGGACGCGTGACGGGGTCAGTGCGGTGTACCGGGTGCCCCCACTGTCCGATCCGTCCCCGTACCACCCGATGACGTCGACCACGGCATGGGCTGAGGCCTGGCTGACCGACAGCTCGACGCTGCCGCCTTGGCCGAGCGGCGCGGTCACCAGGTTGGCGATGGTGCGGTGAGCCGGCCAGTTGAGGTTGGACGTGCGGTTGGCAGGTCTGTCGCCGACCGGGTAGACCTGCAGGTCGCCGTCAGCCTGTGGCAGCGGGACGGTGACGCTGAGCACGACTGCGCTGACGCCGGTCTCCGGAATCCCGCCGAGCCCGGACAGGTGCACGACGCGATCGACACCCGCGACCACCGGGTCGTTGGCGGGGCGGGTGTCAAGGACGCGCGTCGGGACAAGGGGGTGGAAGAGCCCGGCCGGCCCCGTGGACGTGCCACTCGGCGAGGGCGACGGCGACGCGGACGGCGACGCGGGCGGCGACGCGGACCCCGTGGGGCTCGCGCTCGAACTCGGTGCGGCGGAGGCTGTGCCCGTCGGGGTGGGGGTGGCGGCCGGTGAACTCGAGCTCGCGGATGCTGTCGGCGAAGCCGACGGGGAGGGGCCCGAAGGCACCGTCAGGCGTGCGGCCGTGCCGGTGTTGCCTGCCTTGTCGACGGCCAGGACGCTGATGACACTTCCCGGCGACGGTGCGGTCGGCAGGAGCAGCGTGGCGCTCGCCCGCGGGCCGACGACGGGTCCGGTAGCGGCCACCGGGACCCCGTCCACCGTGACCCGGTACGAGGTGGCTGTTCCGCAGTAGTTGTCGTCGCCCGGCGAGGCGAAGCTGACTGCCCGACCGTTGAGCTTCATGTCGAGCGGCGCACCGGGTGCCGTGCCGTCCGTGTTGTAGTCGCCCGAGTTGTGCGGGTCGTGCCGGAAGCCAGGCCACTGCGTCTGGCACGTGGTGGCGACGAGGTCGGTCGACCACTCAAACAGGAAACCCTCCCGGGTGATCGCTGCCATGCGGTGGTCGTCGGAGAGCGCGGCAGGCGCGAACAGCCACCCGCCGGTCACCTTCGGGAACCCGCTTACGTCTTTCCCCGTCGCTCCGTCGTAGGCATGCAGCAGCCCCAGGCCAGTGCCGGCGATGATCTGCTGGCCGGTGCTCCCCGGAACGGTGGGCGCGACGACCTGGGCGATCGTCGAGCTGGACAGGAACTGGTAGTCGTCCGTGATCGTCGGGAAGGCGGGCAAGGGAGCGCCGGTACCGGCGTCGTAGGCGCCGATGAGGTGGTTGTAGGGCACGTTCTGCCCGGACAGCGCCAGGTTGGCCACGGCTCCCAGCGTGATCCCGTACTTCACGACGTCGGGCTGGCCGGTTCCGAGGACGTCGCCGATGCTGGCGTACTCGAAGAGGTTGAAGACCCCAGTGCGGTCCGTGGCGTTCGACGCTGGGCCGAAGGCGCTCTGCTGGATCCCGCGCAAGAGCGTGCCATCAGGGTTGAACTCGCTCACGACCCCGCCTGTCGTCGACGCGACCACGACCGGCGATCCGCTCAGGGTGAGGGTGGAGGAGTCATGACCGGGACCGATGAACGGCAGGGTGCTCTGGATAGCGCCGTTGAGCTTGACCGGCCATCCGGGGAGGAACGCGCCGGTGTGGCCGTCGATGGCGTACAGGCGGGACGAGCCGCCGATGTTGGATAGCGCGTCCGCGAACGCCCCGCTGACTCCACCGCGTACGTCGTTGGGCGTCGGTGAGGCGGCTCCATACGCCTCGTTGCTGGCCACGACGATGTCGTCGATGCCGTCGCCGTTGAGGTCGCGAAGGGTGGGGTTGGTGATCGACTCGGTGAACTGCCGGGAGGCCAGGGGGACGGCTGGGTCGGAGAGGTCGACCTTGGGCGACGCGCCGTTGGCGAACTGCGGCAGCAGGTGTCCGGCGGAGTCCCAGGCGTAGAGATGCCCGTCGAGACCGGGGACCACGATGTCGAGCTTGGGGTCGTTGGCCACGAGGTGCCCGAGCGCGGGGCTGGCGATGAAGCCGCACTTGCGGTGGTGGTTGGGCTGGCTCTGGTCGGTTCCGACGCACAGCGCCGGGTCGACGGAGACGGGGAACCCCGGGCGCAGGGTGCCATCCGGCCGGATGACGAACAGATCAGTCCCCGCGGTCACGACGACGTCCTGGACCCCGGTGTGGTCGAGGTCGGCAACAGCCAGGCCGCGAAGGGGCTCGCGGACCTGCGGCAAGCCGCTCAGCGCAGATTCGTGGCCGAGCGCCGAGGCCTGGACAGGGGTGATGAAGGGCCAGCCGGCCAGCTCCGTCCCGTTGGGCTCATAGGCGTGCAGCTGGCCGTCCTCGGCCGGTACGAGGAGCTCCTGCACGCCGTCGCCGTTGAGGTCGGCGTAGCGGGGCGGGGCTTCGCCGCCCGTGCCGAGCGCCTTCGGGAAGCCTGCTCGCAGGCTGGCATCGGCCGGCATGGCGGTGAGGACCTTGCGGTCGATGCCGGTCAAGGTGGACCCGGCGGAGGTGACGTCGAGCTCCACCGTGAACTGGCCCTGGTAGGGGTCCGGCCCGTTGGGGGCGAATGTGGGGCCCCCCGTGTCGGGCGGGATCGTCGCGGACGCGAGCATCGCGCGCACGGCGTCGAGGTTGATCGAGCCGAAGTGTGTAACGGGCGCGGTGGCGGTCCCCGAGTTCACCGCCGTGAGGGTCGCGGGCGCCAGACC
>JALYIZ010000051.1 GCA_030775505.1 Actinomycetota bacterium
GAGGCTTCGCGAACTGCGGCAATCGTGATCGCCGCGACTGCGCTCGGGCCCGGGCGCTGGGTGAGGCGTCAGGGTGAAGGCCGCAGTCGGGGAGGGGCATGACGTCGTACCCAGCCAGACCCGGACAGTTGGACTGCCGCTGGCAGGGACTTCAGGAGGTGTCAGCAATCGCGCAGAGGCTCGACTCACGACGGCAATCGAGAGTCCGCGGGTTCACCGCCTGTATCGGCTTGGGCGCGCTCGTTCTCGGAGCCCTTGTCGCGCCGAACGCCCGGGCGGAGAATCCCAGCTGCCACCTCGTCACGGACGGAACAGGCGACGCTCAGAACGTACCCGGCACTGGGCAGGCGGTCCTGCCGAACCAGGACGATCTCGACATCACGTCGGGGGATGTGGCCACCAACAGGCGAGTCCTGACCACTGTCGTCCGGGTGAAGGATCTCAGCTACGCGCTCTCGTCAGCACCAAGGACACGGGAGTACCTCATGTACTTCCACATCGGCAAGACCGATTTACGCGACATCCGCGACCAGCTACCCCGATGGACAGGTCTTCTGGCTCAACGGAGGCAAGGCGGGCGAGGGCCAACAGCGAGTCGATCCGCTCGGGGTCGGGAGTAACTACAAGGTTGTCTCCGGTGTGTTCGACCTGACCCGAAATGAGGTACGAGTCACGGTCCCGCTGGCCTTGTTCCGTCCTGACGGTCCGGTGACGCGGGGACGCATCATCAGTGGCATCTCAGCGGCCACGTACCAAGGTGTTGGCGTTAACGCGGCTGCGGGGGCCACGGCTGGTGGCGAGGAAGACCGAAGCGACAGCGCGCCGGCGCGGTACATCATCGATTCGCCCTCGTGCGTGACACCCGGCAGATAGGCGCCCGGTGGACACAGATGGCCCGCTCGGCGCTGAGGGGGAGAAGCTAGCCTTCCGTGCCGTGGGGCTGAAATCGAGTGCGGAGAGGGGGACTCGAACCCCCACGCCCGAAGGCACGGCGACCTAAGCGCCGCGCGGCTGCCAATTACGCCATCCCCGCAGAACCGCCATCATGCCCGAGTGCGGATGCCTGCGCTCAGTCGAGCGCCAGGTCGCGCAGGAGCTTGGCGACGTGTCCCTTCGCCTTCACCCCATAGGAGGCAGTCGCGACCCGGCCGTCCGCGCCGATCACAAACGTGGACCGGATGACCCCGGTGACAGTCTTGCCGTACAGCTTCTTCTCCCCGTATGCCCCATAGGCAGTGAGCGTGGTCTTGGAGACGTCGCTGAGCAATGGGAAGGTGAGAGCTTCGCTGTCCCGGAACCGCGCCAGCTTCGCCGGGGGGTCCGGTGACACACCGAGGACGGCGTACCCGGCCTGCTGGAACCGGGTCAGGTCGTCCCGGAAGTCGCAGGCCTGCGTCGTGCACCCTGGGGTGGCCGCTGCCGGGTAGACGTAGAGCACGACGCTACGGCCGGTGAAGTCGGCGAGGGACACAGTGCGCCCGTCAGCATCGGGGAGAGCGAACGGCGGGGCAGCGTCGCCCGGGGACAGGCGGGGGGTCTCGGGCACCAGGCGAGGCTAACCCGCGTGGACCAGTCCCCGATGGGGCACCATCGCGCTCGTGACCAGAGCCGGCGAGCCGCAGCTGCGTATCGAGGACTACGCCGTCGTCGGAGACACCCACACCATGGCGCTGGTGGGCAACAACGGCTCGGTGGACTGGCTGTGCCTGCCCAGGTTCGACTCGGCGGCCTGCCTCGCGGCGCTGCTCGGCGACGAAGACAACGGCCGATGGCAGCTGTGCCCCCGCGGGTTGGCGGACGGAGCCGTCGTGCGGACCAGCCGCCGCTACCGCCCCGGGACGTTGGTGCTCGAGACGGAGTGGGAGACGGCCACGGGGGTCGTTCGCATCACAGACGCGATGCCGCCGCGGGACGGGCACGCCTCGATGGTGCGCCGGATCGAGGGCGTCAGCGGGGAGGTCGAGATGGCGATGCGGCTTACCGTGCGCTTCGCCTACGGGTCGGCAACGCCGTGGATGCGCCGGATCACCTGCCCGGACGGCACCCTGGGCCTGCTGGCCGTGGCCGGCCCCGATGCCCTCCTGCTGCACGGCGCGGTGCTTCCGGAGGCCGACCGGCGGGAACACAACCGGGCCCACCACGCATACGTCACGGTCCGGGCGGGCGAGCGGCTGGACTACACCCTGTCCTGGTTCCCATCTGACCAGGAGCCACCGCACGCCCACGACGTGGGAAGGGGGATCGAGCAGACCGACCACTTCTGGACCGAATGGTCCGGGCGGGCCCACGACGACGGCCCCTACGCCGAGGCCGTGCAGCGCTCGCTGATCACGCTCAAGGCCCTCACGTACCAACCCACCGGCGGCATCGTCGCCGCGCCGACGACCTCACTTCCGGAGGCGCTGGGCGGCACGCGGAACTGGGACTACCGGCTGTGCTGGCTACGCGACGCAACGCTTGTCCTGCTCGCACTCGTGTCCGCCGGCTACACCGAGGAAGCGGGTGCCTGGCGCGAGTGGCTCATGCGCGCGGTCGCAGGGGCACCGGATGAACTGCAGATCGTGTACGGGCTCGGAGGAGAACGGATGCTGACCGAGGTTGAGCTGCCCTGGCTCGCCGGCTATGAGGGCAGCCGACCGGTCCGGGTCGGCAACGAGGCGGCCACCCAGTTCCAGCTCGATGTCTACGGCGAGGTGCTGTCCGCGATGTATGCCGCGCAGCGAGCCGGTCTCGGCGGGGACGCGTTCTCGTGGTCTGTCCAGCGCGCGGTGCTCGGACACCTCGAGGCGGTCATGGACCAGCCGGACAACGGGATCTGGGAGGTGAGGGGTCCGCGGCGGCACTTCACGCACTCGCGGGTGATGGTGTGGGTGGCCTTCGACCGGGCCGTCCGGAGCGCCGAAGAGTTCGGGCTCGACGGACCCGTCGAACGCTGGAGGGAACTGCGGGACCAGGTGCACGCGCAGGTCTGCGATCTCGGCTGGAACGAGTCGGTGGGCGCCTTCACCCAGTCGTTCGGGTCGACCGACCTCGACGCCGCCGTTCTGATCATGCCGATCGTGGGCTTCCTGCCCGGCGACGACCCTCGGGTCGTGGCCACGGTGGACGCCATCAGCCGGACCCTGCGGCACGGGGCCCTCGTCGACCGGTACCAGACACACCCGGACGTCGACGGCCTGCCCGCAGGAGAGGGGTCGTTCCTCGCCTGCTCATTCTGGCTGGTCTCGTCCCTAGCCCTGGCCGGCCGGACGAAGGAGGCGACCGAGCTCTTCGACGAACTGCTGGCGTTGCGCAACGATGTGGGTCTGCTCGCGGAGGAGTACGACGGCCCGCAGCACCGCATGACGGGTAACTTCCCTCAGGCGTTCAGCCACCTGGCGCTCGTCGAGGCAGCAGGCATCCTGCGTCGAGTGGCCGAAGGTGGTTCCCTCACAGGTGAGGCGGGCACGACGTCGAGGGCGGCGCAGTGACCGGGACCAGACGATGAAGGAGGCATGGTGGCCACAGGCGACCTGACGGACGGGCCCCCCGCGGCCGAGGTCCCCGACGCCGGGGGCGGCCAGCCCGCGACGATGAAACCGGCCAGGACCGACCGGTCCGGCGGTGCGGCTGGGCCGGGCTCGGGAGGCAACGACCCCGAGCAGCTCGTGGCCGAGATCGAGCGCACCCGGGAGGAGCTCGCCGGAACCCTTGACGCGATCGCCGAGAAGGTCAGCCCTAAGCGCGCGGCATCCCGGACCGGCAAGAAGCTGGCGGCGGCGGTCAGCGAGGGGGCCGAGACGGTGAAGGAGGGCGCGGCAAACGCCAAGGAGGCCGTGAAGGACGGCGCAGCAAGCGCCAAGGAGGCCTTGAAAGACGGTGCGGCCACGGCGAAGGACGCCCTGACCGACAAGCTCCCCGAGGCAGTCGCCGCCCATCTCCCCGGACACCACGAAAACGCCCCCGCCACGTCCGGCCCCGCCCGGGCCACGTCCGGCCCGTCGGCCTCCCTGACCGCTGCTACGCCTGGCCCCTACCAGCCCGTCCCGTCAGCCCTGCCGCCCGCCTCCTCGGGCGACAGTAGGCACTTGGCGGCCGCGGCCGCGGGCGCGGCAGCGGTCGTTCTCGGGCTCCTGGTCCTGCGCAGGCGTCGCCGGCGTCAGTAGCCCGAGCTGCCATAGCCCCCGCCGCTGGTCACGCGGGGAGAGGGGGCGGCGCTGGGCGCAGCGGCCCCGGCGCCGCTTGTCGTCAGGGTCCCGGCCATGCCGCGAGCCGCGTGGTACTCGCATGTGAACACGAGCTGACCAGAGGCCGGAAAGGTCACGGCAACCAGCGTGGTCTTGCCGTTCGCCACGTCGCTGTTGACCTTCTGCTCCTTGACCGTGACGTTGTGGAGCGTCCCGCTCGCGTTGTGCACCACGAGCGTGATGCGCTGACCGGGACTGCCGATCAGGCTCGCCGGCGAGAACGAGAAGTTGTCTGCCTGGATGTCGACCTTCATCTGGCCGGTTACGTCCGTGCTCATTCCGCCACCGCCGGACGGGGGGTTCGCGAGGGTGGCCGCCGGAGTGTTCTTCGTTGCGCACGCCGTCGCGAGGAGCGCCACGGCGAGGGCCAGGACGGGGCGGGCTGGACTCATGCGCATCCTCCGAGGGTGGCGGTTCACGAGACCACCCCACCACGAGCAGGTCACGAGCACCATCGGCCGTAGGTCCTAGGACCCGACCGCGTCCCCCGGTCCCAACCCGTTGCGCTGCGCCCAGAGCGCCGCCGACGTCCGGTCCGCGACGCCGAGCGCACCGAACACCGATCCCACATGCGTCTTTACCGTCTTCTCGCTGATGCCCAGGCGCCTGGCGATGGATTTGTTGGGAAGTCCCTCGGCAACCAGGGCAAGCACCTCCCGCTCCCGGGGGGTGAGCACCGGATGGCGGGAGCCTGCCGCGGGGAGCAGGGCCGTCGCGGCGCGAGGGGAGAACGGGGCCTCCCCGGCGGCGGCGGAGCGCACGCCGCGCAGCAGCTGGTCGGGCTCGGTGTCCTTGAGCAGGTATCCCACCGCCCCCGCTTCGATCGCGGCGAGGATCCGTTCCTGCTCGGAGAACGACGTCAGGATGACCACGCGGCTGCGCGGCGAGACCGCCAGAAGCTGGCGGGTGGCGGCGACCCCGTCGAGGCGCGGCATCGACAGGTCCATGAGCACGACTGAAGGCTGGTGCAGCCGGGCCAGCTCCACGGCCTGCTGGCCGTCGGCGGCCGCCCCGACGACGACGAGGTCCTCGGCCGTGGCCAGCAGTTCGGCGAGCCCGCGCCGCACGATCGCGTGGTCGTCAGCGATCAAGACGGTGATGGTCACGACGTCACCTCCAGCAGCACCTCTGTGCCGGTGCCCGCAGCACTGGTCACCCGCAATGCCGCGCCGGCGGCCGAGGCGAGCTCGGCGAGCAGGTCCAGTCCGAGATGGCCTTCCGCCCGCCGGCGGATGCGGGTCTCGGCCGCAAAGCCGCAACCATCGTCGGTCACGGTCAACCGCAGCCGGGGGCCGACCCGGTCAAGCCTGACCCGCACCGTGTGGGCCGAGGCATGGCGGGCGATGTTGCGGACCGCCTCCTGGGCCACGCGGAACACCAGTTCCTCCTGGCCGGGGGGAAGCGGCGGCCCGTCGGCGACGAACACGTCGACGTCGACGCCGGAGGCAGTCAGCGTCGACACCAGGTCCTCCAGTGCCGCCTGCAGCCCCGCCTCGTGCAGCCGCGGTGGCGCCAGGTTGAGCACCATGGTCCGCAGCTCGCGGACCGACTGGCGCAGGTCCGCGGCCAGGCCCCGCGTGTTCGCCGCCTCCTCGGTCAGGCCGGCCGCGGCGACCCGCCCCGCTGTCGCGGACAATGAGAAGGAGACACCAGCCAGCGACTGCACCATGCCGTCGTGGAGGTCCGCGGCGATGCGCCGGCGGGCGGTGTCGGAGGCGTCGAGGGCGCGCTGGAGCAGGTCGGCCTGCCGCCGCTGACCGGCCCGCAGACGGCGGGCCAGCGAGACAGCGAGCGGAATCTGCAGCAGGAACAGCAGGGTCAGACCGCCCAGTAAGGCTGGGAGGAACCGGCTGAGGGTCCGGCGGCTGCCGCTCGCGATGGCGTCGTAGCGCTGGTAGGTCTCAAACAGCACTGGGCGGCCGGAAGCCGTGCGCGTCCCCAGGTAGACCTCAAGCAGCTTGCCGAACTGCCGCTCCCCGACGTTCTCCGGTGCCTGCAGGTTGGACAGCTCGGCGACGACCTGGCCGTCGCGCAGTGAGGTGCGCTCCCGGTAGCCCAGGTCGAACCGCTGGCCGACGAGCGCTCGCCGATCCGAGTACAGGATGGTCCCGTCCCCGGCCCAGATCTTCACGCGTACGAGGACCGGTGACAGGACATGGGCCTGCACGAAGTCGTCGAGCTGGTCCTGCGCGGGACCAGGGCCGGCCAGGGCCTGGTCGGTCAGGTGCGGGGCCAGGACGTCGCGGCCGATGACCACGGTGACCTGCCGGGCGCCCGCGATGGCTTCCTCGACCGCGAAGTGCCGTTGGGCGCCGACGGCCAGAGCGGCGATAACCCCGGTTGCCAGCAGTCCGGCGAGCAGGAACGCGAGGACCGGCCGGGCGATCGAGCTGTCGCCGGGGGAGGTGGTCGCCGGACCCCCATTGTCGCCCACCCCGCCATGCTGCCACCGAGCCAACTACACAAGGACGTCGACCGCGTGGGCCGCCCGCGCGGGAGAAGGGCGGGAAGGGGGGCAGCCTTCATCCGCCGTTCATCTCCCTGTCCGCAGGAGCGCGTCGGGTGGCCCAGAACGTCCCCCTCATGACACTGACCCGTCGCCAGTTGCTCGGATCCGCCGCAGGAGTAGGTGTGGCCGCCGCCCTCGGACCGGGCGGTTTGGCCGCACTTGCCGGCGAGCGGGGGCAGCGAGCGGTTCGCTATGCCCCGCTGCCCGCGCCCGCCGCGAGCGGGCTCGACCACATCGTGATGGTCTGCATGGAGAACCGGTCCTTTGACCACTACCTCGGCTGGCTGCCCGGTGCCGACGGCCGGCAGGGTGGGCTCACCTACCGGGACGACCACGGGATCCCCCACCGGACGCACCACCTTTCCGACCGAAACGGCTGTGGGAACAACGACCCTGACCACTCCTACGAGGGTGGCCGCCTGCAGTTCAACAGGGGACGCCTCGACGGCTTCCGCAAGGGGGGTAACGACGACTTCGCGCTGGGCTACTACACCGCCGAGGACCTTCCGCTCTACGCGCCGTTGGTCCGCGAGGCCACCGCGTTCGACCGGTACTTCTGCTCGATCCTCGGACCGACCTACCCCAACCGCTTCTACACCCACGCCGCGGCGACCGACAGGCTGGAGAACACCAGCACCACCAGTGTCCTGCCGACGATCTGGGACAGGCTCGCGTCAGCCGGCGTCCCCGCGCGCTACTACTTCTCCGACGTCCCCTTTCTCGCACTGTGGGGTCAGAAGTACCTGCCGGTCAGCAGCCCGATTGAGCGCTTCTATGCGGAGGCGGCGAGCGGGACGCTCCCGTCGTTCTCCTACCTCGACCCGTTCTTTCTCGGCGAAGGACAGGGAGGGTCCAACGACGACCATCCCCACGCCGACATCCACCGGGGGCAGTCCTTCCTGTCATTGGTCATCAAGGCCCTGACCAGCAGCCCGCAGTGGTCCAAGACTGCCCTGGTCATCACCTATGACGAATGGGGCGGCTTCTTCGACCACGTCCGGCCGCCGAGGCTTCCGGACGACCATGACACCGGACCGCGGGGCAAGGACGACCACGCCCAGGCCGGCTTCCGAGTGCCGACCTTCCTGCTCAGCCCCTTCGCCCGGCGCAACCACGTCGCACACCAGGTGTACGACCACACGTCGATCCTGAAGATGGTCGAGTGGCGGTTCGGGCTGGCCCCGCTGACCCGTCGGGACCGCGCCGCGCGCAACCTGGCCGAGTCGATGGACTTCGCCGCCCCCCGCCAGTCGGCACCGGTGCTGCCGGTGGTGACCGACCCGGGTCCGCACCTGTGCTCTCCGCCGGTGGGGAGCAACCCCATGGGTCTGGAGGACCCGTTCTGGCGCGAGCTGGCCGACTCCCCCCTCATGCGGGGCTGGGACAAGGTCCTCGCCGGCCGCTGAGCAGCCAACGGTCAGTGCTGGGCCATGTAGCCGACGCCGCGGACGGTCACCAGGTGCCGCGGTGCCGTCGGCTCCGGTTCAAGCCGGGCGGGAGGCGGCGGAGGTCCCCACGATCCTTGAGTCTGGCTCGCTGCGGATGGACGTGGAGCGACACACCGTGACGCTGTCCGGAGCACTGGTGGCCCTGGCACTGAAGGAGTTCGAGGTGCTCGAGCTGCTGCTGCGCGACGCAGGCCGGGTCGTGCCACGGGTGGTCCTGCTCGACCGCGTCTGGGCCGGGGAGACTTCTGCCACCGCCAAGGCCCTCGACGCGACTGTGCGCCGTCTGCGCGACCGGATAGAACCCGACCCGCTGGTACCCGCCCGGCTGGTGACCGTGCGCGGCCTGGGCTACCGGCTCGACCCGCTCGTGTGACCCCTCACCGCAGGCTGTCCATGTAGTCCGCGGCGACGAGAGTTCCCTCGACCAGGCTCAAGACCCAGACGCTGCCCTTGCGGGCGGCCGGCGCGTCCTCGTTCGGGGATGCTGAGAGCCGCCGCAGGACGTCGGGGATGACGCCGCCCTGGCTGCACAGCAGCGCGGGGACCGGTCCGGCGTGGCGCACGATCGCCGCGGCCGAGCCTGCCGGGTCCCTCCAGTAGCGGTCCTCCCCGAGGGCCTCGTCGATCTCCAGGTGCAGGCCGAGGCGTTCGGCGGCCGGCGCGACGGTCTGCCGGCAGCGCAGCGGCGGGGCACTGACCGCGAGACCCGGTGCGAAACAGGGGAGCAGGTCCGCGAGGCCCTGCGCCTGACGGCGGCCGCTGTCGTCGAGGGGTCGCAGGTGGTCCGGGCCATGCCATTCCTGCGGGTCGCCCGCACGTGCGTGGCGCACCAGCAGCACGACGGAGGGTTCCACGGGTCCGGCCAGCCATCGGCGCAGCGGTGCATCGTCGTGCGGCGGGCGAAGGCGCTCGAGTGCGGCGGCCGGCGCCAGCCAGGCGAGCTCGTCGACCTCTTCTCCGGGCACGAACTCCCCGCCGAGGCCCTTCATCGCCCACCAGCGGACCGTCTTGGTCACGACCGTGCCGTCCACGGTCACGGGGTACCGGCTCCTGCCCAGCCGTCGCCCCAGAGCCACCCGCTGACCGGTCTCCTCGCCGACCTCGCGGGCGGCGGCGACCGCAGCCTGCTCGTCGGCCCGGAGCTTGCCCTTGGGCAGGGACCAGTCGTCGTAGGCGGGACGGTGCACTAGCGCGACGAGCGGGCAGCCCGAGCTGTCACGACGCCAGACGACGCCGCCCGCGGCCCGTACGGTCATGCGACCGGGTACGGGCGACGGGGCAGGGTTGCCGCGACGTGCATGCGAGGCGCCTCCGTGGTGGCCCGTTAACCATGAAGGTGCAGGATCAGGCCATGACAGTTCTCGATGACGAGGAGAGCATCGCGGATGCCGTTCCCGAGCCCGCCGCCGGGGTCCGGGAGAGCAGCCTGCCCGACGGCCGGTTCCTCAACCGCGAAGTGTCCTGGCTGGATTTCAACGCCCGCGTCCTGACGCTCGCGCAGGAGGATGCCGCGCCGCTGCTCGAACGCGCCAAGTTCCTCGCCATCTTCGCGCGCAACCTCGACGAGTTCTTCATGGTCCGGGTCGCCGGGCTGCAGCGCCGGCACAGCACCGGACTGGGGGTGCGCAGCGCCGACGGGATGGGCCCGCGGCAGCAGCTCGCCGTGCTGCGTGAGACCGCGCGGGACCTCGCCCAGGAGCACGCGCGCTGCTTCCTCGACCAGGTGCAGCCCGCCCTGCAGGCTGAGGGCATCCAGATCGTGCTGTGGCGCGAGCTCGACCAGGCGCAGCAGATCCGGCTGCACACCTACTTCGCCGACCAGATCTTCCCGGTGCTCACCCCGCTCGCCGTCGACCCCGCGCACCCCTTCCCCTACATCAGCGGGCTCTCGCTCAACCTTGCCGTGCTCGTCCTGGACCCCGCGAGCGGCGTCGAACGGTTCGCCCGCGTCAAGGTGCCCAACAATGTGCCGCGCTTCCTGGAGGTCGACGGCGACCAGGGCTCGATCGTGTACCTGCCCCTGGAAGAGCTCATCGGGGCGCATCTGCAGCAGTTGTTCCCGGGGTTGCAGGTCATCGGCCACCACGCGTTCCGCGTCACCCGCAACGCCGACGTCGAGGTCGAGGAGGACCGCGACGAGGACCTGCTGCAGGCGCTCGAACGCGAGCTGGCCCGCAGGAGATTCGGCCCCGTCGTGCGCCTCGAGGTCGGCGAGGACATGGACCCGCACGTGCTCGACCTGCTGATCCGCGAGCTCGACGTCACCCCCGACGACGTCGTGGTGCTGCCTGGGCTGCTCGACCTCAGTGCCCTCCAGCAACTCCACGACGTGGACCGGCCGCACCTGAAGGACGAGCCGTTTGTCCCGGCGACCCATCCGCGGCTCGCGGACGGGGAGCAGGCAGCCGACGTGTTCGCGGCGCTGCGCGAGGGCGACATCCTCGTGCACCACCCCTACGACGCGTTCTCCACCAGCGTGCAGCGCTTCCTCGAGCAGGCCGCGGCCGACCCGGCGGTGCTCGCCATCAAACAGACGCTGTACCGGACCTCGGGTGACTCGCCGGTCGTCGACGCACTCATCGACGCGGCCGAGGCTGGCAAGCAGGTCGTGGTGGTCATCGAGATCACCGCCCGTTTCGACGAACAAGCCAACATCCGCTGGGCAAGGGCGCTGGAGCGCGCCGGCTGCCACGTGGTCTACGGGCTGCTCGGCCTCAAGACGCACTGCAAGACCCTGCTCGTCGTCCGTCAGGAGAAGGGCGTCCTGCGGCGTTACTCCCACATCGGCACCGGCAACTACAACCCGCGCACTGCCCGCATCTATGAGGACCTGGGGCTGCTCACCGCCGATCCGGCGATCGGTGGGGACCTCACCAACTTGTTCAACACCCTGACCGGGTACAGCCTGCACCGCGACTTCACCGACCTGCTCGTCGCCCCGTCCGGGGTCCGGACCGGACTGGTGGACCGGATCGAGAACGAAACCGCGCATGCCCGCGCGGGCGCGGTCTCCGGCATCCGGATCAAGGCCAACAGCATCGTCGACGAAGAGGTGATCGACGCTCTGTACCGGGCCAGCCAGGCCGGAGTGCCGATCGAGCTGTTCGTCCGCGGGATCTGCGCGCTGCGACCCGGTGTGCCGGGTCTGTCCGCGACCGTGACCGTCCGCAGCATCCTCGGCCGCTTCCTCGAACACTCCCGCCTCGTCGTCTTCGCCAACGGCGGGCAGCCGGAGTTCTGGATGGGCAGCGCCGACATCATGCACCGCAACCTCGACCGTCGCGTCGAGACCCTTGTCCGCCTCAAGGACCCGGTCGTGCAGGCCCAGGCCACCGCGATGCTGGACCGCTGCGCCGGGCCGGACGTGAGCAGGTGGGACCTCGACAGCGAGGGTCGCTGGAACCGGATGCCGCCGGCCGGCGGATCGTGCGTCGACGTGCAGGTCGAGTTCATGACCCGCAACTCAGAGCGGGCCACCCCGGGCTGACGCGGGTCGCCGCCTGGCTACTGTGGCCCGATGCGGCTCGGAGTGCTCGACGTGGGCTCCAACACCGTGCACCTGCTCGTCGTCGACGCCCACCCCGGCGCCCCGCCCCTCCCGGTGCGCAGCGTCAAGAGCGAGGTCCACCTTGCCCAGCTCATCGGCGCCGACGGGTCGCTGGGGACGCAGGGCCTCGCGGTGCTCCTGCAGGC
>JALYIZ010000052.1 GCA_030775505.1 Actinomycetota bacterium
GAGGAAGGCGGCGCGCCAGCCGACCGTGGCTCCGATGGCGCCGCCGAGGCCGGCTCCCAGGCCGACGCCGACGGTCGGGATGACCCGCTGCCACCCGAAGGCCCGGCCCCGGACCTCGGGCGGGTAGAAGTCGGCCACGAGCGACTGGGCGGCCGGATCGTTGAGTGCGTCGCCAACGCCGAGCGCAGCGCGTACGGCGAACAGCTGAGCGAAGCTGCGGGTTGCCGCCGTGAGCCCGGTCGACAACGACCAGAGAGCCAGCACACCGGCCATCAGCCGTCGCCGGTCGACGCGGTCCGCAAGTAGGCCACCAGGTAGCGCGACCAGCAGGGTGGCGATGATGACCGAGGTCTGCAGGAGACCCGCCCGGAAGTCGTTGAAGTGCAGCTCGCGCTGGACCCGCGGCAACACGCCGGGCAGGACGCCTCTGTCGAGCGCGTCCACCAGACCGACGAGGCAGAGCACGACGAGCGGACGGCGCCCGGCGTTGCCCCAGCGCGACGGCCTCACCCCGCGTTGCCCCAGTGCGACGGCCTCACCCGGCGGGTGTCAGCGACCGACGAAGTTGGGGGCGCGCTTCTCCGCGAACGCCCGCGGACCTTCCTTGGCGTCCTCCGTGGCGAACACGTGCATTCCGATCTCGAGCTCGACCTTGAGCGCCTCCTCCTCGGGCAGGCCCTCGGTCTCCTGCAGCGAGCGCTTGACGGAACGCACGGCCACTGGCCCGTTGGCGCAGACCAGCGCGGCGATCTCCCGCGCTTTGGCCAGCGCCGTCCCGTCGGGGACGACGTGACCGATGAGTCCGTAGGCGAGCGCCTCGGCTGCCGAGATGGTCTTGCCGGTCAGCAGCATCTCGGCAGCAAGGGTGTAGGGGATCTGACGGCGCAACCGGACGGTCGAGCCACCCAGGGGGAACAGCCCGCGCCGTACTTCTGCGACCCCGAACGTCGCGGACTCCCCGGCCACCCTGATGTCCGTTGCCTGCAGGATCTCGGTCCCGCCCGCGATGGCCGGGCCCTCCACGGCGGCGATCAGCGGCTTGGTCAGGCGGTAGTGCCGCAACAAGGCGACCCAGGCCAGGCCGGCGTCCTCCTTGAACCTCTTGGCGTACTCGTCGCCGGGCGCCGGGTCCCGGCCCATCGCCTTGAGGTCGGCCCCGGCGCAGAAGACGTCGTCGCTGCCGGTGAGGATCACGCAGCGCACGTCCTCGTCGGCGTCGGCCCGCTGCCACGCTTCGGCCATGCGCGCGAGCATGTTGGGCGAGAAGGCGTTCTTCGCCTCCGGCCGGTGCATCCGCAGGACCAGGACGTGGTCGGCCTTCTCGACGAGCAGGTGCTCCTCGCTCACGCAACATTTCCTCTCGGTCAGGGAAAGACGGACTCGCCGGTCTCGGCGTCCACGGCGGACAGGGCTTCGACCGGGCAGCCCTCGAGGGCCTCCCACAGCGGCGGGGTGTCGGCCACCGGGTTGCTCTTCACGACTGACTGCCGGTTGTCCGCAGCGCCGAACACGTCGGGGGCGCTGTTGCGGCAGTACCCGCTGCTGATGCAGGTCGGCGCGACGCTGACTGTCAGCGACCTCGACATGACCACCTCCTGGTGCCGGCTGCACCGTAGAACACATTCTATTTTTCGGTCGAGGGGCCTTGCGGGTGGATCGTCGGAGTTCTACGTTCGCGGCCGACCTCGGGGGTGTGCGTGCCGATACCGGCGCAACGTGACGCGGAGCAGTCGCGGGTCCGGCTGGCAGCGTGGCTGGCCCCTAAGCTGGGTGCCGACGGCCCCGTCACCGTGTCCCCGCTGCGCGGGCCGGGGGCCACGGGTTTCTCCAACGAGACGTTGATCGCCGACGCCACCTGGTCCGCCGGCGGCACCAGCGCCTCGGCGTCCTTCGTGGTCCGCGTCGCCCCGACCGGCTACTCGCTGTTCCCCGACCCGGCTTTCGACGTGCAGTACAAGGTGCTGGTGGCACTGGGCGCCCACAGCCCGGTGCCGGTACCGACGGTCCGCTGGTTCGAGAAGGACGCCTCAGTGCTGGGCGCGCCCTTTTTCGTCATGGACGAGGTGCCCGGACGGGTGCCGCCCGACAACCCGCCCTACCACGTGGCCGGCTGGCTCCACGACGTGCCGGCCGGGCACCGGGAGAAGGTCTGGTGGGGAGCCGTGGACACGATCGCCGAGCTGCACGCGCTTGACTGGCGGGAGCTGGGCCTGGGCTTCCTGGAGCGCCCAGAGCTGGGACCGCCCGGGCTCGCGCAGCAGCTGGCCTACTACACGAGGTGGCTGGAGGCGCTCGAGGCCGACGAGGCGGTTCCCGTTGCCAGACGGGCGCTCGCCTGGCTGACGGCGAACACCCCGGCCGAGGAGGAGCTCGTCCTGTGCTGGGGCGATGCGCGGATAGGCAACATCATCTACGACGAGGTGGGGACGCGACGGGCCGTTCTCGACTGGGAGATGGTGACCCTGGGCGCCCGCGAGCAGGACCTGGCCTGGGCACTGTTCCTCGACCGGCACCACAGCGAGGGCTGTGACGTCCCCAGGCTTGCCGGCTTTCCGTCCGCGGCGGAGACGGTGACGCGCTACGAGCGGTTGTCGGGACGCTCCGTGCCCAACATGGCCTTCTACGAAGTCTTCGCCGGCTTCCGGTTCTGCGTGATCATGGCCAGGCTGGCGATCATCTTCAAGGAGTGGGGGCTCTTGCAGCCGGACGACGCGATGGCCGCCGACAACACGGTCAGCCGGTTGACGGCGCGTGTCCTCGACGAGCGCGGGGCCTGATGCTGTCCCCGCTGGACGACCTGCCCATCCACCAGGTCGCCCAGTCGATGGCCACCGTGGGCACGAGTGACCGCAACTTCTACGACCGCTACTACTTCAACCTGCACGGGGGTGACGGCGAGCTCTTCCTGGCAGCCGGTCTCGGCCAGTACCCCAACCTGGGCGTGACTGACGCCTTCGTTGCGGTGGCGCGCGGCGCCACTCAGACCGTCGTTCGGGCCTCGCGCCCACTGGGACCGGACCGCCTCGATGTCCGGGTGGGCCCTCTGCGCGTCGAGGTGCACGACGGGCTCCAACGGCTGCGTCTGATCTGTGAGGAGACGGAGGGGTTCGCCCTCGACGTCACGTGGAACGCGGCAGTGCCGGCGCACGAGGAGCCACGGATGACCCTGGTCGCGCCGCACGGCCGGCTCCTCATGGACACGATGCGCTTCCTCCAAACGGGGACCTGGACGGGTTCGCTGCGCCTGGACGGGCAGACTGTCGACGTCACGCCCGACCGCTTCCACGGGAACCGGGACCGGTCGTGGGGCGTGCGGCCGGTCGGCGAGCCTGAGCCTGCTGGGGCCGCGACGGCGCTGCCCGGGCTGTTCTGGAACTACGCGATCGCCCAGTTCGACGGGTTCACCGTGGTGTACCTGGCGCAGGAGGACCAGGAGGGGCGCCGCTCGATCGAGGAGGGGGTCCGGCTTTTCCCCGACGGGACGGTCGAGCACCTCGGCCGTCCGGAGCACTCCCTGACCTTCGCGAAGGGGACCCGGCTGCTGGACCGGGCCGAGGTGACCTTTGCCCGCGGAGCGACCCTCTCGGCCCGGGTGCTTCGGCGGCTCCACATCTGCAAGGGCACCGGCTACGGCTTCGACCCCGACTGGCGGCACGGCATGTGGCAGGGACCGGAGCTGGTCGTGCAGCGCAGGGACTTCGACACCGAAGACCCGGCGATCGTGCCCCTGCCCGGAGCCATCGTGGACAACCTCTGCGAGTTCACGACAGGGGACGGGGAGGTGGGCTACGGGCTCTTCGAGGTGATGACCATGGGTCCGCACCCCGACTACTTCGCGGGCTGGGACGACCTGGCCTGACGCCTGTTCAGAGGCGCTCGAGGATCGTGGCTGTCCCGAGGGCGCCCCCCGCGCACATCGAGATCAGCGCGAACTGGCCGTCGATGCGCTCGAGCTCGTGCAGCGCCGTGGTGATCAGACGACTGCCAGTCGAGCCGACCGGGTGGCCGAGCGCGATCGCTCCACCGTTGACGTTGACCTTGTCCAGGTCGGGCTGGTGGACCTGGGCCCAGGACAGGACGACCGACGCGAACGCCTCGTTGATCTCGAACAGGTCGATATCCGCGATGGTCATTCCCGCCTTGCGCAGCACGTGGGCTGTCGCATCCGCGGGGCCGTCGAGGTGGTAGTAGGGCTCGGAGCCCACGAGTGCCATCGCCACGATCCGGGCCCGGGGCCGAAGGCCGGTCTCCTGAGCCCGTGTCCGTGACATCCACATCACGGCCGCGGCACCGTCGGAGATCTGCGAGGAGTTCCCGGCTGTATGGACGCCGTCGGGCAGCACCGCCTTGAGAGACGCCAGTCCCTCGGCGGAGGTCTCCCGCAGTCCCTGGTCCCGGTCGACAATGACCGTGCCGCCGGTCGGGGCACCGTCCGGACCGAGCGCCGGCGCCTCCATCGAGAAGACCTCGCGGTCGAACCGCCCCTCGTCCCAGGCGCGGCGGGCGTTGCGTTGCGACGCGAGCCCGAGGGCGTCGACGTCGGCCCTGGTGAGACCCCTGCGGACGGCGATGCGCTCCGCCGCCTCGAACTGGTTGGGCAGGTCGATGTCCCAGTCGGCATCCCGTGAGCTGCCCGGCCCGTTGTACACGTTGGCGCCGAGCGGGATCCGGCTCATGGCCTCCACCCCGCAGGCAACGCCGACGTCGATGGCACCGGCCGCGATGAGCCCGGCGACGAAGTGGTTGGCCTGCTGGGCGGAGCCGCACTGGCAGTCCACCGTTGTGGCTCCGGTCGTGTGCGGCAGACCGGCGGCCAGCCACGCGCCGCGGGTCACGTTGGAGCCCTGCTCCCCGGCCTGCGTGACGCAGCCGCCCACGACCTGCTCGACCGTCTCCGCTGGGATCCCGGCCCGCTTGACGACCTCCTGCTGGGCGGCGCCCAATAGTTTGGTCGCATGCAGGCCGGACAGGAGTCCGTTGCGCTTGCCGATCGGCGTGCGGGTGGCCTCGACGATGACGGCCTCTGGCATCTGGCGCTCCTCGGACTCAGGCTGCCTGGGTCCGCCCCGGCCCAGCCAAAGTAGTACGCGTTCTAGTGTCGTCGCAAGACGGTGAACGGGAGCGAAACTAGAACAGGTTCTTGACCAGGTTCGTCGTCGCTGGTTACGTTCGCGCCCCGCGCCGCTCCCTGCGTCGCGTCCCCGCAGGAGGTCGGTCCGCATGACAGCGCCTGCCCCGGCCGGTCACGCGCCCGCCGAGGACCTGCTGCACGCGGCGCGTGCCGTGCTGGGCGGTCCGGCGGGTCCGCTTCGCGTCGGACGCGACCCGGTCAACCTGCCGATGGTCCACCACTGGTGCCAGGCGCTCGGTGACACCAACCCCGCCTACCTCGACCCGGTGTACGCCGCGGATTCGGCCCGCGGCGAGCTGATCGCGCCCCCGGGGATGTTGCAGACGTGGACGATGGACGCACCACGCAGCGAGGAGACGCTCGGCTCCAACGACGAGGTCATGCGGCGGCTTGACGAAGCGGGCTACACGTCGGTGGTGGCCGTCAACTACGAGCACGAGTACCTGCGCGAGCTGCGGCACGGCGAGCGGATCAGCGTGCGGTCAGCGGCCGAGGACCTCTCCAGCGAGAAGAAGACGGCTTTGGGACCGGGGGTGTTCACCACCGTCCGGCACGAGTACGTCACCGACAGCGGCGAGCTGGTGGGCGTGGGTCGAATGCGGCTGCTGAAGTTCCGCCCGCCCGCGGCGAAGGCTGCCGAGCCCGACGTCGGAGCCCGGCCGAAGCCGGCAGTCGGTCGCGACAACGCCTATTTCTGGGAGGGTGTGGACCTGGGCGAGCTGCGGCTGCAGAAGTGCGGCGGGTGCGGGGTGGTGCGCCACCCCCCGATGCCGCTGTGTGCCGAGTGTGGAAGCACCGACCAGGGCTACGTCACCTCCTCCGGCCGGGGCCGGGTGTACAGCCACGTCACGCACCACTACCCGCCGTTGCCCGGGGTCGAGCGGCCCCACACGGTCCTGCTCGTCGAGCTCGATGAGGGTGTGCGGATGGTCAGCGAGCTGGCTGCCGGCGCCGACCCGGGGATGGTGCGCATCGGCCTGCCGGTGGAGCTCGCCTTCCAAGAGGCTCCTGGCGGCCAGCGCCTGCCTGTCTTCCGGCCGGCAGCGTGACGACCACGCTGCGCCCGGCCGTCGGCGACGACCTCCCCCCGCTCGTGCTCGAGGCGAGCGTGCGCAACATCGTGTCCACGGCCATCGCGACGCGGGACTACCAGGACGTGCACCACGACATCGCCGCCGCCCAACGCCGGGGCTCAGCGACCATCTTCACCAACATTCTGACCAGCAACGGCTACTGCATCAGGCTGGTCACCGACTGGACCGGACCGTCGGCCGTGGTGAAACGGGCGTCCATCAGGCTGGGTGTCCCGAACTACGCAGGGGACACCCTGTCCCTGTCGGGCACGGTCAGCGCCACCGAGGACACCCCGGACGGCCAGCTGGTCACGGTCGACGTGCGCGGCAGCAACAGCCTCGGCGACCACGTGACGGGCAGCATCGCGGTCCTGCTCCCGGCGGGTACCGGATGAGCAGGTCCTTCGCCCGGCAGACCGCCGTCGTCGGCATCGGCGCCACCGAGTTCTCCAAGGCGTCGGGGCGTTCCGAGCTCCAGCTCGCCGCCGAGGCGGTCCGCGCCGCGATCGACGACGCCGGCCTCACGCCGTCCGACGTGGGGGGGTTGACGACCTTCACCATGGAGACCAACAGCGAGATCAACGTTGCCCGGACGACAGGGATCGGCGACCTCACGTTCTTCTCCAAGATCGGATACGGCGGGGGGGCGGCCTGCGCGACCGTGCAGCAGGCCGCGCTCGCGGTCTCCTCCGGGGTTGCGGACGTGGTCGTCTGTTACCGCGCGTTCAACGAACGGTCGGGACACCGGTTCGGCTCGGGAGCGGCGCGCAGCGAGCCGACCTCCGAGGGCATAGCGATGAGCTGGGTGAGCAGCTTCGGGCTGATGACCCCGGCCTCCTGGGTGGCGATGTTCGCGCAGCGCTACATGCACGAGTACGGGGCTACGAGCGAGGACTTCGGGCGGGTCAGCGTCGCCGACCGCAGGCACGCGGCGACCAACCCCAAAGCGTGGTTCTACGGACAGCCGATCACGCTCGAGGAACATCAGGCGTCGCGGTGGATCGTGGAGCCTCTGCACCTGCTCGACTGCTGCCAGGAGACCGACGGTGGACAGGCCCTGGTCGTGACGACGGCCGAGCGGGCCCGGGACCTGCCGCACCCGCCGGCTGTAGTCGCCGGCGCCGCCCAGGGCTCGGCGCGCGGTCAGGAGTCCATGGTCAGCTACTACCGCGACGACATCGGCGGCCTGCCGGAGATGGGGTTGGTGGCCCAGCAGCTGTGGGCCCAGTCCGGCCTCGGTCCCGACGACATCCAGACTGCGGTGATCTACGACCACTTCACGCCCTTCGTGCTGCAGCAGCTCGAGGAGTTCGGGTTCTGCAAGCGTGGCGAGGCCAAGGACTTCATCGCTGATGCGGCGATCGAGCTCGGCGGCCGGCTGCCGGTGAACACGCACGGTGGACAGCTTGGCGAGGCCTACCTCCACGGCATGAACGGAATCGCGGAGGCCGTACGACAGATCCGCGGGACTGCCGTCAACCAGGTCCCGGAGGTCGACAACGTCCTCGTGACCGCGGGCACCGGCGTTCCGACGAGTGGCCTCGTCCTGGCAAGAGACACCTAGGAGAACCCATGCGCACCCCGTTGTCGGACGAGTTCGGGATGGACATCGCCGTCTTCGCGTTCAGTTACATGCCGGAGGTGGTCGCGGCCGTCACGAAGGCCGGCGGCATGGGTGTCCTCGGCGCGGTGCGGTTCACACCGGACGAGCTGAGCCAGGCCCTGGACTACATCGACCGCGAAGTGGGTGACCTGCCTTACGGGGTGGACATCGTCATGCCCGCCAAGACGGAGGCCGCCACGGGGATGGAGCTCGCCGAGCTCCACGAGGCACTCCAGAAGATGATCCCTCAGGAGCATCGCGACTTCGTCGAGCGGATCCTCGACGAGCACGGCGTACCCAAGCTGCCGCCGGGGACGGAGCCGGCACGTGACCTGCTCGGCTGGACGGACACGACCGCGCGCCCCCAGGTTGAGCTCGCCCTGGCCCGGCCCATCAAGATCCTGGTCAACGCCCTCGGTCCGCCGCCGCAGGACATCGTCGACGAGGCGCACGCGCACGGCGTCAAGGTCGCGGCGCTCGTCGGACGCACCGACCAGGCGCTCAAGCAGCGGGCCCGCGGCGTGGACATCATCGTCGCCCAGGGCACCGAGGCGGGTGGGCACACCGGGGAGGTGGCCACCATGGTCCTGACACCCGAGGTCGTCGACGCCGTCTCACCCGCACCGGTACTGGCCGCAGGCGGGATCGGGAGCGGCCGCCAGGTCGCCGCCGCTCTCGCCCTCGGCGCTCAAGGCGTCTGGACCGGCTCGGTGTGGCTGGACACCGTGGAGTGCGGGCAGTCCGAGGCGATGCGGCGCAAGTTCCATGCCGCGGCAGCCACCGATGCGGTCCGCTCGCGCGCCTACACGGGCAAGCCGGCACGACAGCTGCGCACCGCCTGGACGGAGGCTTGGGACGACCCGGCCAACCCGAGCCCGCTCGGCATGCCGCTGCAGTACATGCTCAACGCGGAGGCGCAGGACCGCATCCGGCGGTCGGGGAACGAGTCGCTGTTGGGGACGCCGATCGGACAGCTCGTCGGTGCGATGACGCGCACCAGGACCGTCGCCGAGGTCGTCGCGGCCCTGCGGGAGGAGTACAACCGCACTGTGGAGGCGCTGCCCCGCCTGGCGACGGCCGTGACCCCGTGACCACCCGCCCGCCCCAGCTCAGGGAGAACCCATGACCGCCCCCAGTCGCCCCCGTTGCCCGGTCGACATCGACCTGATCGACCCGGACACGTACGCGGACGGGCTCCCGCTGGAGAAGTTCGCGGCGATGCGCGAGCAGGCGCCGGTCTTCTGGCACCCGCACGAGGGCTCGCACGGCGAGGGCTTCTGGGTGGTCACCCGGCACGCCGATGTGCAGGAGGTGTCCCGCCAGCCGGAGGTCTTCAGCTCCTGGGAACGGGGCGCGCTGCTCCACACCGGTGCCGAGCAGGACGCCGACGAGGCGCTGCAGATGACCCGACTGCTGATGCTGAACATGGATCCGCCAGAGCACAGCCAGCTCCGCAACATCGTCCAGCGGGCCTTCACCCCCCGGACCATCCGCGGTCTCGAGGACCGTCTGGTCGAGTTCGCCCACGATATTGCCGACCGTGCCCTGGCCAAGGGTGAGGGGGACTTCGTCAAGGACGTCGCCGCCGAGCTGCCACTGCTGGCGATCTGCGAGCTGATCGGAATCCCGGCTGAGGACCGGGTGAAGATCTTCGACCTGTCCAACCGGTTGATCGGCTTTGACGACCCCGAGTTCCGTACGAGTCCCGAGGACGCCCAATTGGCGTCCATGGAGATGTACATGTACGCCAACGAGCTGGCGGAGGAGCACAACCGCACCCCCAAGGACGACATCATCACCCGCCTGCTCCAGGCGGAGGTCGACGGCGGCAACCTCACCGTGGAGCAGTTCGACGTCTTCTTCCTCCTGCTGACCGTGGCGGGCAACGAGACGACCCGCAACGCGATCACCCATGGCATGCAGGCGTTCTTCGACAATCCCGACCAGTGGGAGATCTTCAAACGCGAGCGACCGCTCGAGACCGCGGTCGAGGAGATCATCCGGTGGGGGACGCCGGTGATCCAGTTCCAGCGCACCGCCCTGTCGGACTACGTGCTCAACGGCCAGACCATCAAGAAGGGCGACCGGGTCGCCATCTACTACTCGGCCGCAAACCGCGACGAGAGTGCGCTGCCCGAGCCCGACCGTTTCGACGTCCGGCGCAAGGACAACGAGCACGTCGCCTTCGGTGGCGGCGGGCCGCACTTCTGCCTGGGGGCCAACCTCGCCAGGGCGGAAGTGCGGATCATCTTCGACGTCATCGCCGACCGCATGCCCGATATCTCGCCCCTCGGGCCGCCGCGGAACCTGCGGTCGATGTTCATCAACGGGATCAAGGAGCTACCGGTCCGCTATGGGTGAGCTGGGATTCTGGAAGGTGGCCGAGGCCGACCGCGCCCGCGTGGCGATGGTCGACCCCGACCACGTCGGTCACACGGCGGGGGAGCTCCTGGACTCCTGCAACCAGGTGGTCCATGGCCTACGTGCGCTCGGGCTCGGCCCGGGCGACGTGGTCGCCGTGCTGCTGCCCAACGGCGCGCCTTTCCTCGAGGTCCTGCTCGCCGTCCAGCAGGCCGGCTGGCACATGGTCCCGGTCAACTACCACCTGGTGGGGCCGGAGATCGCCTACATCGTCGAGGACAGCGGCGCGAAGGCTTTCATCGCCCACGAGGTGTTCGGATCGGAGGCCCTGCGGGCCGCTGCCGAGATCTCCTTGCCGGCGCACGCCCGCTTCGCCGTCGGACAGCTCGAGGGCTTCCGGCCCTACGACGAGCTCAAGCAGGGCCAGCCGACGAACGCCCCGACGGAGCGCAAGGCCGGGGCGCTGATGAACTACACATCCGGAACGACGGGCCGGCCCAAGGGCGTCAAGCGTCCGTTGCCCGACGTCGACCCTGACACGATGGCCGAGCTCGGCACGTTCCTGCACATGCTGTTCGGCATCGAGGCATTCGACGACAACGTGCACATCACCGTCGCCCCGCTGTATCACACGGCCGTCGCCCAGTTCACCCAGAATGCCCTGCACGCCGGGCACCAGGTCGTGCTGATGGACAAGTGGACGCCGGAGGGAACGCTGGAGCGGATCGCCCGGTACCGGGTGACCACCAGTCACATGGTCCCGACGATGTTCCACCGCATGTTGCAGCTGCCGGAGGAGGAGCGCGGTGCCTACGACGTGAGCTCCCTGCGGCGCGTCATTCACAGCGCCGCGCCCTGCCCGATCCCGACCAAGCGCAAGATGCTCGACTGGTGGGGTCCGGTCATCTGGGAGTACTACGCGGCCACCGAGGGAGGTGGCACGGTTGCCAGCCCCGACGACTGGCTCCGCAAGCCCGGCACCGTCGGAGCCCCCTGGCCCAACAGTGTCATCAAGATCCTCGACGACGACGGGAACGAGCTGCCCGCCGGGGGGATCGGGACGGTGTGGATGAAGATGGGTGACCGCACCTTCGAGTACCACGGCGACCCGGAGAAGACGCGTAACAGCTGGAACGCACAGGGCTTCTTCACGGTGGGCGACGCCGGCGAGCTCGACGAGGACGGCTTCCTGTTCCTCCGCGACCGCAAGGTCGACATGATCATCGCCGGGGGCGTCAACATCTACCCGGCCGAGGTGGAGTCGGTGCTGCTGCAGCACCCCAAGGTGGGTGACTGCGCGGTCTTCGGCATCCCGCATGACGACCTCGGTGAGCAGATCAAAGCCGCCGTCCAGCCGTCTGAGGGCATCGCGGCGGGTCCCGAGCTGGAAGC
>JALYIZ010000053.1 GCA_030775505.1 Actinomycetota bacterium
CCCCTACCCCCCTGCCGCACCGACGGTGGTGGCACCGGTGCCCACCACGGTCTCGCCGCTCGGCGGCCTGACGGTGCGCAAGCCCGAACGAGTTCCCCGCGCGTCGCGAACCGGCTCCCGACCAGTCCACAGGCGCTCTGCCCGGTCTGGCCAGGCCCCGGCCTGGCTCCCCGACGGTCCGGCCAGGTGGGCTCTCCTCCGGTCGCGCTGATCCTTGCCGCGGTCCTTGCCGGGGCACTCACGTCCGGCCACGCCCCCACCCGTCCCACGGCGGGGCATGCGGCGGGCTCTGGTGCTACCCGGCCCGTGGCGTCGCGCGTCGTCGCCGTGACCCTGTTCCACCCCGGCGGGAGCGGTGACGACCACCCGGGGGACGCGGGACTGGCCGCCGACGGAAACCCGGCCACGGCATGGCGGACCCAGCATTACGCGACTGCGACCTTCGGGAGCCTGCGCCCGGGGGTGGGGTTGGTCTTCGACCTCGGCACGCCGACGCAGCTTCGCGGTATCGAGCTGGCCCTGACCGACCCGGGCACGGCCCTGGAGGTGCACCCCGGCAACGACCCGGCGGGCTTGCTCTCGGCACCCATCATCGGCCGAACGGCCTCCTCGGGCGCGCGGTTCTCGCAGCAGTTGAACGGGACCACCGCCCGCTACTGGCTGGTCTGGATCACGCGGCTCCCGGAAGGGAACGGTCATCAGGCAGGTATCGCGGAGGCCACCTTCCTCAGGGCCTGAGCGCGCTGCCAGGAAGGCGGGTTAGCCTGGCCGGGGGGTCCGCACCGCACCGGGGAGAACACACCTTGCGCCGCCTGCTCGCCCTGACCCTGTCCGTCGCTGTGTTGCTCGGCCTGTCCGCAGTGAACGCCGGCGCCGTCTCCACCCAGCTTTCCGGTCCCGACGTGGCGTCCTACCAGCACCCCAACGGGGCCTCGATCGACTGGGCCGCCGTGCGCAACGAGGGCCGCTCGTGGGCGTTCGTCAAGGCGACGGAGGGCACGACCTACACCAACCCGTACTTCGCGGGCGACTGGCGGGGCGCCTCCGCAGCAGGTCTGTACCGGGGCGCCTACCACTACGCCCGGCCCTCCGGCACCGCCAACTCTGCGCAGGACCAGGCGCACTTCTTCGCCTCGACGATCGGATCCCAGTCCATACCAGGAACACTTCCGCCGATCATCGACCTGGAGGACAGCGGTGGGCTGTCCAGCGCCGCGTTGGTCACCTGGGTGACCGACTTCCTCACCGCGCTGCAGGCCGCCACCGGGCGGACCCCGATGCTCTACACCTACCCGAACTTCTGGCACACCCAGATGGCCGACAGCACCGCCTTTTTCACCTACCCCCTCTGGATCGCCAACTACGGCGTCAGCTCCCCTCAGTCGCTCGGCTGGCCGCACTGGACGTTCTGGCAGTACACGTCCACGGCTACGGTCAATGGCATCCCTAGCCCGGGTGCCACCGACGTCAGCTACTTCAACGGCACCGCGCTCGACCTTGCCGCCTTGGCGCTGGCCGGTACGTGGAAGCCCCCGTCGTCGAGCGCGAACGACCAGACCGAAGTGGGGTCGCCGCCGGGACGGTACGTGCCCGTGTCCCCTGTCCGCTTCGTGGACACCCGCTCAGGTCAGGGCGCCCCGTCGGGTCCGGTCAACGGCGCCGTGACGGTGACCGTGCCCGGCTCGGTCCCGGCTGACGCGGTCGGCGTCGTCCTTGACGTCTCGGCGGTGACCCCGCGCGGACCCGGCTGGCTGCGGGTCTCCGCCGCCGGTACCCCTCCGCAAACCACGGCGCTCAACTACCCGGCCCAGCACGGCGTGACGGGTCTGGTGACAACGAGCACCGACTCTCAGCGTCAGGTCACCGTGACGACCTACTCGTCCGCCACGGATCTGGTGCTGGACCTGGTCGGTTACTACACGGCTGGTGCGGGAACGGGCGGCTTCTGGTCGCCGCTGCCCCCGACGCGGGTCGTCGACACCCGGTTCGGCCTCAACGCACCGTCAGGTCCCATGACCGGTGACCTCACCTTCACCTTGCCCGACAGCGTCCCGGCGACGGCCGTCGGCGTCGTTCTCGACGTTACGGCCGTGGAGGCGAAGGGGGACGGGTACCTCCGGTTGGCCGCGACTGGGACTGCCGCCACCACGACAGCGCTGAACTTTGAGGGTGGCGGCTCGATGACCGGGCTGGCCATGACCCGCGCGACGGGGAACCAGGTGACGGTGTCAGTCGCCGGTGCCCCCACTGACCTGGTGGTCGATCTGGTGGGCTTCTACGAGGGGGTGGCGACGAGCGGCAGCGGCTTCGTTGCGCTCCCGCCGATGCGCTTCGTCGACACCCGCAGTGGGCTGGGTGCCACAGGTCCGGGGACTGGCCCATTACTGGTCACCGTCCCCGCGGCGGTCCCCCGGGACGCAACGGCGGTCCTGTTGGACCTGTCCGCCGTGCTGCCGGACAACAAGGGCTACGTGCGCCTCGCCGCGCCGGGCACGGACGCGGTGACCACGGCGATCAACGTGCTTCCCGGCCGCTCCAGGACCGGGCTGGTCAGCACCGGAGTGCGTGACGGGCAGATCACCCTGGCGGTGTACGGAGCCAGCACCCACCTGGTGATCGACCTGTTGGGCTACCAGGCGGCGGTGCCCTGTGCCGTCCCGCCGACCCCGTCACCGAGCGCCACGCCGACGGCCACCCCGACCGCCAGTGGGACGGCGAGCCCCAGCCCGACACCCAGTCCGAGCCCGTCCGGGTGTGCGGCCAGCTCCCCGACCCCCTCTCCTTCGGCCAGCTGAGACCAGCGCTCGAGGTCCTCAGCCGGGCCGACGTGGCGTCACCATGGTCCGCTCGGACCGGCCGCGGCCGCCGAAGCTCACCGCCCAGTGCAGCAGCGTCGTCAGCCGGTTCTTGAACCCCACCAGGTACACCAGGTGCAGCCCGAGCCACATCAGCCAGGCTAGGAGTCCCGCGGTCTGGAACCGCCCTACGCTCACCACGGCGTGGAAGCGCGAGACGGTCGCCATGCTGCCTTTGTCCCGGTAGTGGAAGGCCACGGACGGGCCTCCGCGGATGGCTTTCGCTGCGTGCCGAGCGCCCTGGATCGCGACCTGCGCCACCCCCGGCAGCCCGTCGAGCGACATCAGGTCGCCGATGACGAACACCTCCGGGTGCCCTGGCAGCGTCAGGTCCGGTCGCACTCGCACCCGTCCCGCACGGTCGAGCCCGGCCCCGGACTGGGCAGCCAGCTGGGCGCCGAGCACGGACCCCGAGACCCCCGCGGCCCAGATCTTGCAGGCCGACTCGATGCGGCGCCGGCTGCCGTCGGTCCCCTCGACCTCGATACCGGTCGCGTCGACCCCGACCACCTTCGCCCCGAGCTGCACCTCGACGTTGATCCGGGCGAGCTGCGCCAGCGCCTTGGTCGACAGCCGCTCACCGAAGGTGGCCAGGACGGAGGGAGCGGCGTCGAGCAGGACCACCCGCGCCGTCCGCGGGTCGATCGAGCGGAAGTCGCCCGGAAGCGCGCGCCGGGCCAGCTCGCTGATCTGCCCCGCCATTTCCACACCCGTCGGCCCCGCCCCCACGACGACGAAGGTCAACAGCCGGTCCACGTCGTCTGGATCGGTGCTTGCCTCGGCGAGCTCGAAGGCCCCGAAGATCCGGCGGCGCAACTCCAGCGCGTCCTCGATGCTCTTCATCCCCGGCGCGTGGACGGCGAACGCGTCGTTGCCGAAGTACGACTGCCCCGCGCCGGCCGCCACGACCAGCCGGTCGTAGGGGGTCACTGTGACGCGGTCCTCGACCTCTGACGTGATGGTCCGGGACGCCAGGTCGATGGTCGTGACGTCGCCGAGCAGCACCCGCGCGTTCGCCTGCCGCCGCAGGATCTCCCGCGTCGCCGGCGCGATCTCGCCCTCGGACAGGATCCCCGTCGCCACCTGGTACAGCAGCGGCTGGAACAGGTGGTGCCCTGTGCGCGCGACGACCGTGACGTCGACGTCTGCGCGCCGCAACGCCTGCGTGGCGAACAGCCCGCCGAACCCGGAGCCGATCACCACCACGCGCAGCCGCTCGGTCACGCGCCGCCCAGCCGTGGTGTCGCGGTGACCCGGCTCGAGAGCTTGCGTTGCTGGGTTTCCAGCAGCGGCACCACCCGCGGTCGCACGACGTGGGAGAGCTCCACCATGCTGCGGGAGCGGACGACGCCGCTGACTCGCGCGATGTCGAGGAGCACCTGCTGGAGCGCCTCGTGGGAGGGCGCGGCGATCCGGCAGAACACGTCGCCGTCACCGGTGACGCCCTTCGCCTCGAGGACCTGCGGGATCGCGGCGAGCCCGCGCGCGACGGTCTCGAGGTCCCCCTGCGCGATGTCGAGCAGCACGAGCGCCTGCACGGGGAAGCCGGTCGCTGCGAGGTCCACGTCCGGCCCGTACCCCGTGATGGCTCCGGCAGACTCAAGCCGCCCCAGCCGCGCCTGCACGGTCGCCCGGGACACGCCGGTGAGCCGGGCGAGCTCGAGGAAGCCCGCGCGGGGTTGCTCGCGCAGGACCTTGATGAGCAGGACGTCCAGTACGTCAAGCTCGACGACGCCTGTGGCCATGGTCTTCCTCCGAATCAGCTGAGCAAACTGTATAGCTCCCGACGAGGGACTTGGCAGATCACCTCGCTCGTACTGGACTGGAGCCATGACGCTGACCCATGACGCCGCGCTCATCGGCGCGGTCGAGCACGACGACGCGACCGACCCGTTTCCTGTCAAGGGGATGGACCACATCCGGTTCGCCGTGGGCAATGCCAAGCAGGCCGCCCACTACTACTCCAGCGCGTTCGGCATGACCTGCGTGGCCTACCGCGGCCCGGAGACGGGCAGCCGGGACGTGACGGACTACGTGCTGACGTCGGGCAAGGCGAGGTTCGTCCTCACCGGTGCCAACCACGCCGGGACGGAGGTCGGTGCCCACGTGGCCGCGCACGGTGACGGGGTCACTGACCTGGCGCTCGAAGTCCCCGACGTGGACGCCGCCGTCGCCTACGCGCGCGCCCATGGCGCCACGGTCATCGACGAGCCCTCCACCACATCGGACGATTTCGGCACCGTCCGCTCCGCCTCGTTAGCAACCTATGGTTTAACGAGGCACACCCTGGTCGACAGGTCGGCCTATTCGGGCCCCTTCCTCCCTGGCTTCGTGGCGGCCGAGCCGCTGTTCCACGCCAAGCCGGCCGCTCACCCGAAGCGGTACTTCCAGGCGGTGGATCACTGTGTCGGCAACGTCGAGCTCGGTCGTATGGACGAGTGGGTCGGCTTCTACAACCGGGTCATGGGGTTCCAGAACATGAAGGAGTTCATCGGCGACGACATCGCGACCGAGTACTCGGCGCTGATGAGCAAGGTCGTCGCGAGCGGCAACAACCGGGTGAAGTTCCCGCTGAACGAGCCGTCGCCCGGCAAGCGCAAGAGCCAGATCGACGAGTACCTGGAGTTCTACGGCGGCCCGGGCGTGCAGCACATCGCCCTGGCGACAGGTGACATCGTGTCGACGATCCAGGCGATGCGCGAGATGGGCGTCGAGTTCCTCGAGACCCCCGACACCTACTACGACACCCTGGCCGAATGGGTCGGTGAGACCCGCGTACCGCTGGAGACGCTGCGCGAGTTGCGCATCCTCGCCGACCGGGACGAGGACGGCTACCTGCTGCAGATCTTCACCAAGCCGGTTCAGGACCGCCCCACCGTCTTCTTCGAGCTCATCGAACGGCACGGCTCACTCGGCTTCGGCAAAAACAACTTCAAGGCGCTCTTCGAGGCCATCGAGCGCGAGCAGGCCCGGCGCGGGAACCTGTAACGGTGCCGCACTACCGCAGCGCCGGCAGCATCCCGCCAACCCGGCACACCCAGCACCGCGGGCCTGACGGCGCGTTGTTCTACGAGGAGCTGGTCGGCGAGGAGGGCTTCAGCTCCGACTCCTCGCTGATCTACCACCGCCACCTACCGTCGGCGTTGTCCTCGGCTCGGCCCTGGGCGCTGCCCGACCAGACCAGCGTGCCCAACGAGCCCTTGCTGCCCAGGCACTTCCGGCTCCCGGAGCTGTTCGCGACCGGCGAAGGCGTGGACGCGGTCACCGGGCGGCGGCTGCTGCTCGCCAACTCCGACGTGCGGCTGAGTTTCGTCGTCGCCGCCGACCCCTCACCGCTGTATCGCAACGCCACCGGGGACGAGTGCGTGTTCGTCCAGTCCGGCGAGGCGACGGTCGAGACCACGTTCGGGACCTTCGAGGTCGGCCCGGGGGACTACCTCGTCCTTCCCCGCGCGACGGTCCACCGCTGGATACCGAGCCAGCCGGTGCATCTTTTCTGCATCGAGGCGAGCAGCCACATCGCACCGCCGCGCCGCTACCTGTCGAAGTACGGGCAGTTTCTTGAGAACGCCCCGTACTGCGAGCGGGACCTGAGAGGGCCGGCCGCGTCGTTAAACAGAGAAGATGTTGAGGTCGAGGTCTTCGTCAAGCACCGGGGCTCGGGTCCGGGCGGTCTTGCCGGGACCGTGCACGTCATGCCGCGACACCCGTTCGACGTCGTCGGCTGGGACGGCTGCCTCTACCCGTACGCGTTCAACGTGCGCGACTTCCAGCCCCTCACCGGCAGGGTGCACCAGCCGCCGACGGTGCATCAGGTGTTCGAAGGCACCAATTTCGTCATCTGCACTTTCGTACCCCGCAAGGTCGACTACCACCCGCTCGCGGTTCCCGTGCCGTACTACCACTCCAATGTCGACAGCGACGAGGTCATCCTCTACTGCGCGGGTGACTACCGGGCGCGGACGGGCTCGGGAATCGGCACCGGATCGGTGAGTCTGCACCCTGGTGGCCACACGCACGGGCCGCAGCCAGGAGCGGTCGAACGCAGCATCGGCGCCGAGTTCTTCGACGAGCTCGCGGTCATGGTCGACACGTTCCGCCCCCTGGAGCTCGGCGAGGCAGCCGGCGCCTCCGAAGACCCCGCCTACGCCTGGACCTGGAACCGACCCGGCGAGTAGGTGTCAGCGGGGTCGGAGCATGGCGGGGTGCAGGTGCTGGGCGCTGCCGCGCCGGTACAGCGCCGCCGGGCGCCCGCCCTCCGGACCGACCGGCGCCGACCTGCCGACCGGCACGAGGAAGCCCGGCGTCCCGGTCACCTTGCGGTGGAAGTTGCGCGGGTCGAGGGCGACTCCCCACACGGCTTCGTACACGTGGCGCAGCTCGGCGACTGTGAACTGCTCGTCGCAGAATGCGGCGGCCAGCGGCGAGTACTCGAGCTTGGCGCGGGCGCGTTCGACGCCGCTGGCGAGGACCGTGGCGTGGTCGAACGCGAGGCGGACCGGGTCGACACCGGCGACAGGTACCCAGCGCACCGAGCGGGTCCCGGCCCCTGGCGTGGGCGCGGGGAGGTCAGGTGCGAAGACGAGGTAGGCCACGGACACGACGCGCATCCGAGGATCCCGCGCCGGGTCGCCGTAGGCGCCGAGCTGCTCGACGTGCGCGGCGTCGCGGCGTACTCCCGTCTCCTGCTCGAGCCGTCGCACAGCTGCCGCGTCGAGGTCCTCGTCAACGGCGACGAACCCCCCCGGCAGGGCCTGCCGTCCCCGGAACGGATGGGTGTCGCGCTCCACGAGCAGGACACGGAACGCGCCCTCACGAACCGTCAGGAGCACCACGTCGACGGTCAGGGCGAACGGTGGGAAGACTGACGGGTCGTACCCGGCCAGGAACGCGCGCTCGCTCTCGTCGCCGGTCGTCATCGCACCGCGACCGTATCGCCGGGGTGCAGAATCAGGCGTATGCCCGAGCTGCCGGAGGTCGAGGCCCTCGTCCGTTTCCTCGGCCAGCATGCCGTCGGCCGGGTCGTGGCTCGCGTGGACGTCGCCGGTATCCAGGTCCTGAAGACCTACGACCCGCCCGTCACAGCCTTGGCCGGGCTGACCGTCGAGTCGGCCACCAGGCACGGGAAGTTCCTGGACCTCGACGTCGGCGGCCTGCACCTGGTCATCCACCTCGCTCGCGCCGGCTGGCTGCACTGGCGGGACAGCCTGCCGCCGGCCCCGCCGAAGCCCGGGAAGGGGCCCATCGGGCTGCGGGTGCATCTCGACGACGGCAGCGGGTTCGACCTCACGGAGGCGGGCACCCAGAAGCGCCTGGCGGTCTACGTGGTGCGGGACCCGGCCGAGGTCCCCGGCGTGGCCCGCCTGGGGATCGACGTCCTGTCACCGGCGTTCACCGTGGACGTCCTCGCCGGCCTGCTCTCCGGGGTCCGGGCCCAGGTGAAGGGCGTCCTCACCGACCAGAGCCTGCTGGCTGGCGTCGGCAACGCCTACAGCGACGAGGTGCTGTGGGACGTGGGCCTCTCGCCGTTCAAGCCGGCCGCCAACCTCACGGCCGACGAAGTGGGCCGGTTACACGCCGCGCTTGTAGAGACCCTGTCGGCCGCGGTCGCCCGCGCCGAGGGCCTGGCCACCAAGGAGCTCAAGGCGGAGAAGAAGCTCGGGCTCTCGGTGCACGGCCGCGCCGGCCTGCCCTGTCCGCGGTGCGGTGACGAGGTGCGTGAGGTGTCGTTCGCCACGAAGTCGCTCCAGTACTGCCCGACCTGCCAGACGGGCGGGACGCCGCTGGCCGACCGCCGCCTGTCGAAGCTGCTCAAGTGAGCGGGCCCTGGCAGCTGCTGGCCCTGCCGCCGATGGAGGCAGGCATGCTCGAGGCGCTGTTCGCCGGTGAGGGCATATCGGTGGTCGTCCCGGCCGAGCGCACCGCCGCGGCGGTCGAGCAGCTGCTGCCGACGGTCGACCTCGTCCTCGGCGACTGGACGGGGACCCTGCGGCTCGACGCTGCGGGCCCACGAGTCTGCTTCGTTCAGCAGCCCAGTGTCGGCTTCGACGGCATCGACGTCGAGGCGTTCGCGGCGGCCGGTGTCCCGGTCGCCAACTGCGCCGGCTCCAACACCGTCAGCGTTGCCGAATGGTGCCTGACGGCAACGCTCGCCCTGTTGAAGCGGACAGTGGCCGCCGACGCCGCCGTGCGCGCCGGTGAGTGGCCGCAGACGTCTCTCGGTGGCCGGGAGCTCGCCGGCTGCCGGGTCGGCGTGGTCGGCATGGGGCCGATCGGTCGTCGGGTGGCTGGGATGTTCGGGGCGCTCGGGTGCGAGGTCAGCTACTGGTCGCGCAGCCGGCATCCCGATGCTCCGGCGGCCTACGCGCCGCTGGACGACCTGCTCGCCACGAGCGACATCGTGGTCCTCGTGATCGCCCTCGGCGACCAGACCCGGGGGCTGCTCGACGCCGAGCGCCTGGCCCGGCTGAAGCCGGGGGCGCTGCTCGTCAACGGCGCGCGCGGCGCGGTGGTGGACGAGGACGCGCTCGTCGCCGCCTTGCGGAGCGGCCAGGTGGGCGGGGCGGCGCTGGACGTGTTCGCCACCGAGCCACTCCCTGCCGGTTCACCGCTGCGTGAGCTACCGGGCGTGCTGCTCTCGCCGCACATGGCGGGCTCCACCAGCGAGGCGGCGATGCGCATCGTCGCGCAGTCGAAGGCCAACCTGCGCCGGGCAGTCGAGGGCGAGCCGGTGGTTGACGTCGTCAACGGGGCCCACCCACAGGTCCGCCGCCGCACCTGAGGCACCATGCGCGGGTGCCCGCAGTGTCTGCCGTCCAGGTGGTGGCGCACCGTGGCGCGTCCGCCGAACACGCCGAGCACACCCTCGCCGCGTACGAGCGGGCCATCGCCGAGGGGGCGGATGCCCTCGAGTGCGACGTGCGGCTCACGCGCGACGGGGTGCTGGTGTGCGTGCACGACCGGCGGGTGGACCGGACCTCGGACGGCCGGGGAGTGGTGTCAACCCTCGAGCTCGCTGAGCTCGCCGAGCTCGACTTCGCCTCCTGGAAGGAGCGCGGCTCCGATCCGCTGCTCGAGGCGTCGTGGGACGAGCCGGACCGTGACCGCACCCGCGTGCTCACCCTGGAACGGTTGCTGCAGCTGACGCTGGACGCAAGCCATCCCGTCCAGCTGCACATCGAGACCAAACACCCGACGCGGTACGGGGCCCTTGTCGAGCGCACGCTGACCGACCTGCTGGAGCGCTACGGCGTGGCCTCACCGCTGACGCGCTCGGTCTCCCAGGTGACGGTCATGAGCTTCGCCGTCACGTCGCTGCGCCGGGTGCACGCCATGGCGCCCGTCCTGCCGACCGTCTACCTCATGCAGCGGATCCCGGTGCGCTATCGGGACGGCGGCCTTCCTGCGCAGGTCTCTGCCGCCGGGCCGTCTCTGGGATTGCTCCGCAGCGACCCGGGTTACGTGGAGCGGGTCCAGGCCCGGGGCGGCCGGGTGCACGTGTGGACGGTGGACGAGGTGGCGGACATCGAGTTCGCCCTCGGGCTCGGGGTGGACGCGGTCATCAGCAACCACCCACGTCGCGTCTTGCGCCACCTCGGCCGCTGACCGGGGTGTACCCGGGGGGCTCTACCTGCCGAGTTTCGGACGAAAGTCTCGCGGTGAGCGGCGCTTTCTCTGCGTGAGCGGCCTGTCACGGCACGACCCGCCTACCCTGAGCAGCCCCAGCGAGGAGCCCGACCATCAGCAGCCGCCGCCGCACCGCCCGCGCCGCATCCGACCGCGCCGCCCCGCGACAGGACCGCGTCCTCGTCCGCCGTCCCTTCGAGGGGCTGGCCGGTGAGACCGACTGGGTTGCGCTGCGCGAGGTCGTTCCCGCGGCAACCGCACCCCTGACGGTGCAGGGTCACGAGGGCCGCGACGTCGTGCTGTCTACGGTGCTCCCGATGGCCTGGCCCGCGCTGGTCCGCGCCGACTGCCAGGTCCTGCTGGGCTTGCAGGTGGGTTCAACGTCCGGTGACGCCAGCCGCGACCTCGGCACCGCCCTCGCTCTGGCCCTCGAGGCTGAACCCGGCTCACCCGTCGTGCCACCAGCCGGTGCCACGGGACCCCGTCTGCAGGACCTGCTCGCCGGCAACCACCTTGAGGTCACCGTCCAGCCGGGCTTCGACTACTGGGTGCAGGGCGCCAGCACGGACGCGGGTGCTGAGGTGGCCACGTCCCTGGAGCGGGCCAACGCCAGCGTCGTACCGACCGCCGCGGTCAAGGGCGTGACCTCCGCCTACTGGTGCCGCATGAAGAGCCGCTCCCACCTGCGCTGGGTCCTGCCGGAGGAGGAGGATGCGCTGCTCGACGCACTGTCCAAGCTCGCCGTCGCCGGCGGTCTGGCCCTGGGAGAGGGCACGCGGTACGTGGGTTCGTTTCGGGCGCACGGTCTGCTGGTCCCGGTGTGGGACCTCCCCCACGCGATGGAGGCCGAGGCACTGGAGGGTCCAGTCGCCGCGCTGCGCAGCAGGCTCGACGAGGCGCTGGCCGGACGCGCCCCGCTGTCCGACGCCGAACGCCGCGCCCGCTCCGGCCTGCTCAGCCGGCAGCTGACCCTGCGCTGAACCGGCCGCGGGTCACCAGCAGTCCCGCGCCGGCGGCCAGGAT
>JALYIZ010000054.1 GCA_030775505.1 Actinomycetota bacterium
GGGGCGCCTCGGGCGCCTCGGGCGGCTGGGGCGCCTCGGGCGGCTGGGTCGGCTGGGTCGGCTGGCTTCATGATCGTGTGCCGCGACGTTGCCCCTCCAGGGGCACTATCTCGGCACGCGACGGGTGTGCGGCCCGGTTCGCGTCCCTCGGTCAGGGCGGGAGGCAGCGGATCCCGGCGGGCGGGCCGTGGGCGCGGCCCACCAGGAAGGCGCGCTCCACCTCATCGAGCACCGCCGCAGAGTCGTCCCGCCGTCGCCGGGGTGAGATGTGCAGGACCTGCAGCCCCGCCGCGACCAGGCGGGCGTGCCGCTGCATGGTGGACTCCCACGCTTCCGGGCTGAGGTGCCACGCCGCGGAATCGCATTCGACCACGAGGCCCGCCGCAGGGAAGTAGGCGTCCGGCACCGCGAGGAACCGGCCGGACGCGTCGCTGAGCCGGTGGTTCCACAGGGCTTCCGGCAGGACAGTGCTGGTCCGCAGCAGGGCGCGCAGCTCAGCCTCGGCGGGGGAGCGGACGCCGACAGTCACCTCCGCCACGACAGCAAGGGCGAGACGTTTGCCGGACATGTCGGGGACGGCCAGCTCGCTCGACAGCGCTGGGAGGCGCACAATGCGCCGTTGTACGGCCTCGGCCATCAGCGCCCGGACTGCCCCGACGTCGGTAAGTGTCCGGCAGGTGTCCACGACGGCCCGAGCCACGGGACACACGGGCAGCCCGTCGCGCACGATCAAGGGCAGCCGCCGCCGGGTCCGCCGCACCGACACGAAGGCCACTCCGGGGCGTTTGTTGCGGCTCGGCGCGAGGACGTGGACGAGTCCCGTCTCGGGGACGTTGTGCAGTCCGTAGAGGCGGCAGGCTGTCGCGCCGGCCAGCACACTGCCGTGGCCGGCGTAGAGGAGTCCGGCGCGGCAACGCTGGCGGGGGGCGAGGGTGCCCGAGAAACCGGCGTAGACGCAGGGGAGCACCTCCCGCCAGGGTCCGCCGGGGCGCAGCCGGTGGCGCAGTGCCTTGCCGCTGAGGGTTGCGAGAGCCTGGTCTCGCGTGAGCATGCCGTCCTGCGCCAGGAGCAGGTCTTCGAGCGCGAGCACGCAGGCCAGCCAACCCGAACGGTGCGCCCCCGGGGGAGGACCTGTGGACAACCCCGGGGGTAGCCTCGGGCGGCCCGCGAAACGTATGCCCCGCAGGAGGACCTCTGTGCCGAAGTACGTGTACGACTTCGCCGAGGGCAACCGCGACATGAAGGACCTGCTCGGGGGCAAGGGGGCCAACCTCGCCGAGATGACCAACCTCGGCCTGCCGGTTCCTCCCGGGTTCGTCGTGACGACCGAGGCGTGCACCACCTACCTGTCGTCGGGGGCGGTCCCGGCTGAGCTCGCCGAGGAGGTGACGGAACACCTCGCCGCCTTGGAGGCGCAGATGGGAAAGCGGCTCGGCGACGCCGATGACCCACTGCTGGTCAGCGTGCGTTCGGGGGCGAAGTTCTCGATGCCCGGCATGATGGACACCGTCCTCAACATCGGCCTCAACGACATCAGCGTCCAGGGCCTGGCAAAGCAGTCCGGCAGCGAGCGCTTCGCCTGGGACTCCTACCGGCGGCTCGTGCAGATGTTCGGCAAGACGGTGCTCGGGGTGGACGGAGAGCTGTTCGAGCACGCCCTCGACGCGGCCAAGGCGGCCAAGGGGACGACCGACGACCTGGCCCTGGACGAGAACGACCTGCGCGTCCTGGTGGGCCAGTTCCAGCAGATCGTCCGGGACAGCACGGGTCAGCCCTTCCCGCAGGACCCCCGCGAGCAGATGGACCTGGCGACGAGGGCCGTGTTCGACAGCTGGAACGGGGACCGGGCCCGCCTGTACCGCCGTCAGGAGCGCATCCCCGCCGACCTCGGTACCGCGGTCAACGTCTGCTCGATGGTATTCGGCAACCTGGGCATGGACTCCGGGACGGGAGTCGCGTTCACCCGCGACCCCGGTTCCGGCGCGACCGGCGTGTACGGCGACTACCTGCAGAACGCGCAGGGTGAGGACGTCGTTGCCGGGATCCGCAACACCCTCCCGCTGCAGGACCTCGAGGGCCTGAACAAGGCCTGCTACGACCAGCTCATGGACATCATGGGGACGCTGGAGCGGCACTACCGGGACCTGTGCGACATCGAGTTCACGATCGAGCGCGGCAGGCTCTGGATGCTGCAGACCAGGGTCGGCAAGCGGACGGCCGGCGCCGCGTTCCGGATCGCGACGCAGCTGGTCGACGAGGGGCTGATCTCCGAGGACGAGGCGCTGCAACGGGTCACCGGTGCGCAGCTGGCTCAGCTGATGTTTCCGGCCTTCGGCGATACGGCCGGCGCGCGCCGACTCACCAAGGGGATGAACGCCTCCCCAGGTGCGGCGGTCGGCAAGGCGGTCTTCGACAGCGCGACGGCCGTGGCCTGGGCAGCCCGGGGCGAGGACGTGATCCTGGTCCGTCGGGAGACCAACCCGGACGACCTTGCGGGGATGATCGCGGCCCGGGGAATCCTCACCAGCCGCGGGGGCAAGACCAGCCACGCGGCCGTTGTCGCACGAGGCATGGGCAAGACCTGCGTGTGCGGCGCCGAGGAGCTCGACGTCGACGTGACCGCTCGGCGCATCACACTGCGCGACGGGACAACGGTCGTCGAGGGTGACGTCCTGTCCATCGACGGCACCAGCGGTGCCGTCTTCCTCGGCGAGGTCCCCGTGACGCCGAGCCCGGTCGTCCAGTACTTCGAGGGGACGCTGCCCAGCGACGCGGACGACCTCGTGCAGGCGGTCGACCGGCTTGTTCGCCACGCCGACTCGGGACGGCGGCTGAAGGTCCGCGCCAACGCCGACACACCCGAGGACGCCGAGCGGGCCCGGCGCTTCGGCGCGGCCGGGATCGGCCTGTGCCGGACCGAGCACATGTTCCTCGGCGACCGCCGGCAGCTGGTCGAGACGTTGGTCCTGGCTGAGGGTGAACAGGAGCAGGCCGCGGCTCTCCAGGCGCTGTTGCCTCTGCAGCGCGAGGACTTCGTCGGGATCCTGCGGGCGATGGACGGGTTGCCCGTCACCATCCGTCTGATCGACCCGCCGCTGCACGAGTTCCTCCCCGACCTCACCGAGCTCTCGGTCGAGCTCGCTGTCGCACAGGCGCGCGGTGAGTCGCCGGACCCGAAGCGCTCGGCACTGCTCGACGCGGTGCGCCGCCTCCACGAGCAGAACCCCATGCTGGGCCTGCGCGGCGTACGGCTCGGCCTGGTCATCCCCGGGCTTTTCGCGCTGCAGGTACGTGCCGTGGCTGAGGCGGCGAAGCTGCTCAAGGACGAGGGCCGCGACCCGCGGCCGGAGATCATGGTCCCCCTGGTCGGGGCGGTTCAGGAGCTCGAGGTCGTCCGGGAGGAGGCCGAGGGGATCCTGCGCGAGGTCGGGGTCGACGCGCTCATCGGCACGATGATCGAGGTTCCGAGAGCGGCTCTCACAGCGGGCCAGGTCGCCGAGGCTGCCGAGTTCTTCTCCTTCGGGACCAACGACCTGACGCAGATGGCCTGGGGCTTCAGCCGTGATGACGTGGAGGCGAGCTTCTTCTCCCGGTATCTCGACCTCGGCATCTTCGGGGTCAGCCCCTTCGAGTCCCTGGACACCGAGGGCGTCGGCCGGCTGGTCCGCATCGCGGTGGACGAGGGCCGGGCGACCCGGCCCGAGCTGCACCTCGGCGTGTGCGGCGAGCATGGCGGCGACCCGGACAGCATCCACTTCTTCCACGAGGTGGGCTTGGACTACGTGTCCTGCTCACCCTTCCGGGTCCCCGTCGCCCGGCTCGAAGCCGGCCGTGCCGCGCTCTCCGCAAGCGCGAGCGACACCCGCTAGGTGGTCGGGCTGCTCCTGCTGTCCAAGACCGTGCGCCGCGTGCTGCTGGCGGTGGTCCTCTCCGGGCTGCTCATCGTCGCGGGGACGGCCGCCCGGGTCTGGTGGGTGGCCCGCCAGGATGAGCACCCGCGCAGCGACGCCATCGTGGTGATGGGCGCCTCGCAGTTCGACGGGCGGCCGAGCACCGTGTTCCGGGCTCGACTGCTGCACGCCCGGGAGCTGTTCCTGCAGGGCGTCGCCCCCGTCGTGGTCACCGTCGGGGGCTCGGCCCCGGGGGACAGGTTCACCGAGGCCGAGGCCGGGGCGACCTTCCTGCGCGACAGGGGGGTGTCGGTCCTGCCCGTCGGGATCGGCCGGGACAGCCTGCAGAGCCTCCGGGCGGTGAAGGAGGAGTTCGCCCGCCGAGGCTGGCGCACCGCGGTGATCGTCACCGACCCCTGGCACTCGCTGCGGGCGAGGCGGATGGCGACGGACCTAGGGATCGCAGCGCACACGTCGCCGGTACGGGCCGGCCCGGCCGTCCGTGACCGGAGTACCGAAGCCCGCTACATCGCGCGGGAGACGGCCGCATACCTGTTCTACCGGCTCTTCCACACGAGCAGCGAGGCTGGTCCGCAGGCTGTGTGACGTAAATCCGGTGCGCCGGTGGGCCGGCGCCGTTACCGTGACATCCGGCGCGGCTCGACCGCGGGAGGACAGGAGGTGGGTCGTGCGGGTCTCGGTGTCCCTCGTCCACCTCCCTGAGGCAGCGCGTCCCTGACGCTGCGGGCCTCCCTCCGAAAGGCTCCCGCTGTGCCGCACGTCCCTGACGGCATGACTCTGGCGCGCGTCGCGCGCGTCGACCGCACCGCCTACGACGTCCTGACCGACGACGGTCCCGCGCGCGTCCCCGGGCTCGCGCCGGTCGGCGACCCCTTGCTCGCGCCCACTGTGGGCGACTGGCTGGCCCTCCAGGACGGCCACCCCGTCGGCCTGCTGCCGCGCACGTCCCTGCTGACGCGGGGAGCCGCCAGCGGACGCAGCCAGGCGCAGCCGCTCGCGGCCAACGTCGACGTCGTGCTCATCTGCGCCGGACTGTGGGGACCCCCTCCCGTGCGCCGGGTCGAACGCCTGCTCACCCTCGCCTGGGAGAGCGGCGCCACGCCCGTCGTCGTCCTGACGAAGGCGGATCTGTGTGCCGACGTGGAGGCCGCCTGTGAGCTCATGAGGCTCCACGCGCCGGGAGCGGACGTCGTCGCGGTCGCCGCCGCGCACGGCGACGTTGCGGCCCTCGCGCCCTACACGACCCCGGGGACGACGCTGGTCCTGCTCGGTGCCTCCGGTGCGGGGAAGTCGACCGTTGTGAACGCGCTGGCGGGGGCCGAGGTCATGTCCACGGGTGACGTCCGGCGGGTCGACGGCAAGGGTCGGCACACCACGACGCACCGGGAGCTGTGGGTGTTGCCCAGTGGCGCGACGATCATCGACACACCCGGCCTGCGTGGGGTGGCGCTGACCGGCGACGCCGAGGTGGGCCTGGCCAAGGCCTTCGCAGACGTGGAGGAGCTGGCGGCGGCCTGCCGGTTCGCTGACTGCGGCCACCTCGGTGAGCCAGGCTGCGCGGTGCTCGCGAGCGTGCAGATGGGTGACCTCGGCCAGGATCGGGTCGACTCCTGGCGGCACCTCCAGCGTGAGATGGCCTTCCAGGCCCGGCGTAATGACGCCCGGCTGCGGGCAGCGGAGCGGGCCAAATGGAAGGCCGTGAGCAAGGCGATGCGGGTCAGGGGCTACCGCCCGTAGGCTGCCCGCGATGAGCTACGACGACGCGGACCGCGCCCGTCTGGTGCCGGAACCCACTGGCCGCCCGGGCCGCACCTCCTTCCAGCGGGACCGCGCCCGGGTACTGCACTCAGGGGCGCTGCGCCGGCTGGCCGGCAAGACACAAGTGGTCGAGCCTGGCGGGCCGGGGATTGCCGTGCCGCGCACCCGCCTGACGCATTCCCTCGAGTGCGCCCAGATCGGGCGTGAGCTCGGCGCCGCTCTGGGCTGCGACCCCGACCTGGTCGACGCAGCCTGCCTGGCGCACGACCTGGGCCACCCGCCCTTCGGGCACAACGGCGAAGTGGCCCTCGACGAGGCCGCCCAGCTGTGCGGGGGGTTCGAGGGGAACGCCCAGTCCCTGCGGGTCCTCACCCGGCTCGAGGTCAAGGTCGTCGGTGCAGGGCTCAACCTCACCCGCGCGTCGCTGGACGCCGCGACGAAGTACCCGTGGCCTCGGTCGCCGGAGACCCCCAAGTACGGGGTGTACCCCGACGACCTGGAGGTGTTCAGCTGGCTGCGGGATGCAGCGCCACCCGGCCGGACCTGCCTGGAGTCGCAGGTGATGGACTGGGCCGACGACGTCGCCTACTCGGTGCACGACCTCGAGGACGGCATCGTGAGTGGTCTGGTAGACCCCGGTGCCCTTCACCGGGACCGGGCCGAGATCGCGGCACTCGCCGCGCAGCACTACTGCGACGCGAGCAGCAGCGACCTGGAGCAGGTCCTCGATGACCTGGTGCGCGAGCGGTTCTGGGTACCCGACTTCGACGGGCGGGCCGGCGCGCAGGCGGCACTGAAGGACCTGACCAGCTCGCTCATCGGGCGCTTCTGCCGGTCGGCGGAGAACGCAACCCGATCCGTCCACGGCGAGCAGCCGCTCGTGCGTTATGACGCCGGCCTGGTGGTCCCCGCACAGGCCCGGGCGGAGTGCGCACTGCTCAAGGCCGTCACGCTCCGGTACGTGATGGGGCGTCCCGGCGCGGTTGCCGTGCAGGCCCGGGAGCGCGAGGTGGTGGCCGAGTTGCTTGCGGCGCTCGTCGACCGCGCACCGAGGGGGCTCGAGCCGGCCTTCGCGCAAGCCTGGTCGGAGGCGGCGGGTGACGGGGGGCGGCTGCGGGCCTGCGTCGACCAGGTCGCAGGCCTCACCGACGCGGCGGCGTTGGGGCTGCACCATCGTCTGATTCACAGCAGCCCGGACGGCACGCCCTAACGCCTACCATGGGCAGGACGGGTCCTTCCCCAGCCCACCCGCCCCTCGTGCTGCTGCGCGGGACACGGAAGGAATGCCGATGGCGGGGCGGATCCGCGACGAGGACGTCGTCCAGGTCCGTGAGCGGGCTGCCATCGCCGACGTGATCGGCGAGAGCGGCGTGCAGCTGCGCAGCGCGGGCGGCGGCCGCCTCAAGGGTCTGTGCCCCTTCCATGACGAGAAGACGCCTTCGTTCAACGTCAACCCGGGCCTCGGCTACTTCATGTGTTTCGGCTGCGGCGAGTCCGGTGACGTCATCACCTTCGTCCGCAAGCGCGAGCTGCTGTCGTTCGTCGAGGCGATCGAGCTGCTCGCCCGCCGCTATGCCGTCGAGCTCCGGTACGAGCAGGGCTCCTCCGGGGCCGGCCGCCAGACGGGTCAGCGGGTGCGTCTGGTCGAAGCCCACCGTGTCGCCGCCGACTACTACGCCGAGCAGCTCTCGAGCGCGGAGGCGGTCATCGGGCGGACCTTCCTCGCCGAGCGAGGGTTCGACGAGGCGGCGGCCCAGACGTTCGGGGTCGGCTACGCCCCTGCCGGGTGGGACAACCTGGTGAAGCACCTCCGGGCCAAAGGGTTCTCCCAGCAGGAGCTCGAACTTGGCGGCCTGGCCTCGCAGGGCCAGCGCGGACCCATTGACAAATTCCGCGGCCGCTTGCTGTGGCCCATCCGCGACATCGCTGGTGAGGTCATCGGGTTCGGTGCGCGCAAGCTGCGTGAGGACGACAACGGTCCCAAGTACCTCAACACCCCTGAGACGCCGATCTACAAGAAGTCGCACGTGCTCTACGGCGTGGACCTGGCCAAGCAGCAGATCGTCAGCCGCCGGCAGGCCGTCGTGGTCGAGGGATACACCGACGTCATGGCCTGTCACCTGTCGGGGGTGCCGACTGCCGTCGCGACCTGCGGCACGGCGTTCGGCAGTGATCACATCGCTGTGATCCGCCGACTGCTGATGGACCAGGACGAGTTCCGTGGCGAAGTCGTCTTCACGTTCGACGGGGACGCCGCCGGTCAGAAGGCGGCCCTGAAAGCGTTCGGTGACGACCAGCGCTTCGTCACCCAGACCTTCATCGCCGTCTCGCCCGGAGGGATGGACCCCTGCGAACTGCGGCTCGCCCAGGGTGACACCGCCGTACGGGACCTGGTCGCGGCACGGGTGCCTCTCGTCGAGTTCGCCATCAAGGCCGCCCTGGCCCGTTATGACCTGGAGTCGGCGGAGGGCCGGGTCCAGGCCCTGTCCGCGGCTGCACCCCTCGTCTCCCGGATCAAGGACCGGGCGCTGCGGCCCGAGTACGCCCGCCGGCTCGCCGGGTGGCTGGGCATGGACGTCGAGGCCGTCGCCAGCCGGGTCGCGGAGCTCTCCGGCGACTCGCGCACCGCAGGCACCCGCCGGGCGCCGGCCCCCCAGGTGTCCGCCGATGCCATGGCCCTGCGCGTCGAACGGGAGGTCCTGAAGCTGGCCATCCAGTTGCCGCAGCTGGTGGCTCCCGAACTTGACGGGCTCGACGACGCCGTCTTCACCGACGAGGGCCTGCGCGAGCTGCATGAGGTGGTGCGCAAGGCCGGTGGGGTCTCGCCGGCCGTTGCGGGCGAGGCATGGGTGGGGAGACTGCTCGAGGCGTGCCCCGACGACGAGGCCCGGTCGCTCGTTACGCGGCTCGCGGTCGAGGCACCGTTGTCGGACGCGGAGCCCGACGAGCGCTACGCCGGCGCAGTCCTCGCCCGACTCCAGGAGCACGCGGTCAACCGCCGGATCGCCGAGCTCAAACCCACGCTGCAACGGGTCAACCCCGTCGATGAGGCCGATCGCTACACCGCACTGTTCGCCGAGCTGATCCGTTTGGAGCAGTCGGCGCGGGCGCTGCGCCAGCGCGGAGCCGGCGCCCTGTGACCGCCCCGTCGACCCCGTCGGCCCCCGGCGAGGCCGAGGAGATCCGCGAGCTCTTGGCCAAGGGCAAAGAGGCGGGGTTCGTCACCGCTGACGACGTGGGTGCCGCCTTGATGCTGGCTGAGCTCCCTCCGGAGGCGATGGACGCGGTCCTCGCCGCACTGTCGACAGCAGGCGTCGAGGTCCTCGACCCGGCGGAAGCCGACGAGGAGGAGGAGCGGGAGGCACTGGCGCGCAAGGAGGACCAGCTCGCCCTGAAAGCCGGCCCGACAAGCGACCCGGTCCGGATGTACCTCAAGGAGATCGGCAAGGTCGCGCTGCTCACCGCGGCCGACGAGGTCGATCTGGCCAAGCGGGTCGAGGCGGGCCTGTTCGCGTCCGAGAAACTCGTGACGACGGCGTCGATGCCCGAGCGGATGCGACGGGACCTCGAGGCCATCCAGTACGACGGGGCCAAGGCCAAGCGTCGGCTCGTCGAAGCCAACCTCCGGCTCGTCGTCAGCATCGCGAAGCGCTACGTGGGCCGCGGCATGTTGTTCCTGGACCTGATCCAGGAGGGCAACCTCGGACTGATCCGCGCGGTCGAGAAGTTTGACTACACGAAGGGCTACAAGTTCTCGACCTACGCCACCTGGTGGATCCGTCAGGCGATCACCCGAGCCATCGCCGATCAGGCGCGCACCATCCGCATCCCGGTGCACATGGTCGAGACCATCAACAAGCTGCTCCGGGTCCAGCGGTCACTGCTGCAGGAGCTCGGTCGGGAGCCGACACCCGAGGAGGTCGGCCGGGAGATGGACCTCCCGCCCGACAAGGTGATGGAGATCCGCAAGCTCGCCCAGGAGCCGGTCTCGCTCGACACCCCTATCGGGGAGGAGAACGACTCGCACCTCGGTGACTTCATCGAGGACAACGACGCGGTGGTCCCCGCCGACGCCGCCTCCTTCATCCTCCTTCAGGAGCAGCTCGAGTCCGTGCTGCACAGCCTTTCGGAGCGGGAGAAGAAGGTCATCCAACTGCGGTTCGGGCTGACGGACGGCCACGCGCGCACCCTGGAGGAGGTGGGCAGGGAGTTCGGGGTGACCCGCGAGCGCATCCGGCAGATCGAGAGCAAGACGCTGTCCAAGCTGCGCCATCCGAGCCGGTCGCAAAAGCTTCGGGACTACCTCGACTAATGCGTGGGATCCGAAGGCGTCCTGTACCAGGCGTGGTCAGCGCCGTCGACCTCCCGGACGGTGACCGGAGGGTGGCCTGGGCACTCACCACCGGCGGCGCGCCGATCGTCGCGGGAGAGCATTCCCTGGTCCTGCCGGGGGAGCAGCCGCTGGCCTGGTGGGAGGTGGCGAGGGTGACGTGGAGCCGACCCCACATGACGGTCGTCGAGGTCGCTGAGATTGAGGGCGAAAGCCGACGCTGGGAGCTGCAGCTGGCACCAGACGACGGGGGCCTGCCCGAGGTGGTTCGGGCGCGGGTCACGGCGAGCGTCGCCTGGTCCAGCAGCTACCAGCTCACCGGCGGCGGGTCGGTGCGCATGGTGGGTCGGCGACGACCAGACCAGGAGACCCTGCACTGGCAGCTCGTGTTTGAACGGGCGCAAGACCACCAGGACGTGGGCCGGCGGGTCCAGGCGCAACAGCTGCTCGATCAGGCTCGCCGGACGATCGGGTAACGCGGGGCGCCCCTCACGAGGCGGGACAGCCGGACAACCTCGGCTGGCCGGCCGGCGCCCCGGTCGCCAGTCGCCGCATCAGCTGAGGTAGGACCAGGGCCACGTCGTCCTTCCAGTAGTGGGTGGAGTGGATGCCCTGCCGCTGCCGGTAGGTGAACCGCAGTCCGACGGCGGTCATGGCCTTGCTGAGGTCGTCGTTCGTCATCCGGACGGCGGTTTCTGTCTGGGCTCCGCCGGGTAGCCCCGGGCCAGCGTCCTGCGCGCCAGGGACCCCGTCGCCGCTGGACAGCCACACCCACGCGTGCCCTAGTCCGCAGACCTGGTCGGTCGGGTTCCTGGCGCGCCAGGTCGCGTCGCTGGTGACGGGGTCCCCCCAGATGCGGTTGACCTGGTCAGGAGCCGAGTACCGGTTCAGAGCGACCAGGGCGGACAGCAGACCCGCCTTGGCGTAGGGGTTCTCGATGTTGTTGATGCCACTGAGACTGACCACCTGGCCGAACAGGTCCGGGTGCCGCTCGGCCATCAGCACACTGTTGCTCACCTTTGACGGTCCCGTCGGCCCAGTCCACGTAGAAGCTCGTCTGGCCGCCGACGGCAACCACGACCGCCTGGTAGTGGTCGGCGATGCCTTGCGGGTCGAAGCCGCGGGCCTGCCAGTCGCTCCAGGTGCCGCCGCTGCCGCTGAGCAGATACAGCGTGGGCAGGTGCGTCGCCGCGCCGCGCCGGGGGGTGTAGACGTGGGCGTCGAGGGGTTCGTCGGCATGCCGGTCGCAGGCGTTGGCGTCGCCGGCCAGGACGGTCTGGTCAGCCACCACGACGGCGCCGCAGGGGTAGATCGGGTTTCCGCCCGCATAAGCAAGGGTGTGACCCGCAGCACCGGCGCACAGGGTCGCCGCCCCCACGTGCTGGCCGAAGGTCACCGGGGCTGCGCCCTTGGCGCAGTCCGCCGGGCCGGGCATGCAGCCGCCCTGATCGCAGCCGATGGGCAGGGTGGCCG
>JALYIZ010000055.1 GCA_030775505.1 Actinomycetota bacterium
GTGTGGAAGTGCGGTGCCACCCCGCAGCCGGTGTCGTCACGGCTGCCCCGACCTGAGCGCGAGGCCATCATTGCCCTCGCAGAGCCGACCCTCGTCGTCGGTGTGGACCCTTCCGAGGTTACCGGTCCTGCGGTGATCCCTGCCGGCTACACCCCGTCCTCGGAGCTCGACGACAGTCCCCTGTCGTCGGTTGCCGCGTCGTGCTGGAAGGCGCCGACCTCCGGCGGCAGCACCGGCCGGCCCAAGCTCATCGTGTCGACTCAACCGGCCACGGTGGATTCTGTGGAGCCCTTCGGCCGACTGCTCGGCATGGTGGACAACGGTACGTCCCTGATCACCGGACCCCTCTACCACAACGCGCCGTTCCTGCTGTCGACCTGCACGCTGGTTCTCGGCGGGCACGTCGTGCTGATGCCGCGCTTCGACGCCCTCGCCGCCGTCGAACTCGCCGTGCAGCACGACACCGACTGGGTCTACCTGGTGCCCACGATGATGGGTCGCATCTCGCGGCTCACGCCCGAGCAGCGGGCGATCTTCCCGCCACCGTCACTGCGGGTCGTCATGCACATGGCGGCGCCCTGCCCATCCTGGCTGAAGCAGGAATGGATCGACTGGCTCGGCCCCTCGCGGGTGTGGGAGTTGTTCGGTGCGACTGAGGTCCAGTCCGTCACTGTCATGACAGGTGAGGAGTGGCTCGCCCGTCCCGGCACGGTTGGAAAGCCGGTCGTGGGGGAGATGCGGATCCTTGACGCCGACGGCAACGAGGTGCCACCCAGTACCGTCGGGGAAGTCTGGATGCGACGGGGCGAGGGCCTCGAGACGCCTTACCGCTACATCGGGGCCGAGGCCCGCCGCAACGCCGAGGGCTGGGAGTCCGTGGGAGACATGGGATCCCTTGACGCCGACGGCTACCTCTACCTCGCCGACCGCAAGAGCGACATGCTCCTGGTAGGGGGGGCCAACGTGTACCCAGCCGAGATCGAGAACGCGCTCACCGAACATCCGGCGGTGCTGTCTGCCATCGTCATCGGACTGCCCCACGACGACCTGGGCCAGGTGCCGCACGCCCTGGTCGAGCTTGAGCGGCCGGCCTCCGATGAGGAGCTGCGGCTGCATCTGGCCGACCGGCTCGTCACCTACAAGATCCCGCGGACCTTCGAGCGTGTTGCCGAACCACTGCGCGACGACGCAGGCAAGGCCCGCCGGAGTGCGCTGCTCGCCGACCGGCTTGGTGCCTGATGGGCGTGCTCTACGGGGCCTTCACCCGGCGAGTCGGCCTGCCAGCTCCGGTTGTCGCGCAGGTGCGGCGTCGACGGGACGTCCCGGTCCCGCTGGCCGACGGGGTGGTGACCCTGGCCGACCACTGGACACCGGTCGGGGTGGAGCAGGCACCTTTGGTGCTCATCCGGACCCCGTACGGCCGTAGGCTGTTCAACTTCCTGGTTGGCCGTCTCCTGGCGCACCAGGGGTTCCAGGTGCTCATCCAGGCGAGCCGCGGCACCGATAGGTCGGCCGGGGTGTTCGACGACCCGTTCGGCTGCGAAATCGCCGACGGAGCCGCGACCGTGGAGTGGCTGCGCCAGCAGCCGTTCTATCCCGGACGGTTCTTCACCATCGGTGACTCCTACTTGGGATACACGCAGCTGGCGTTGGCGGAGGCCGCCGGCGACGACCTCGCCGGGGCTGTGCTGAGGGTCGCGCCGAGCTCGCTGTACGACATGGTCTGGCCCGGCGGTGCGCTGTTCCTCAAGGCGGTCCTCGGCTGGAGCGTGATGGCCCAGCGCGACCCGAGGTTGGGGCTTCGCAGCCTCATCGCCGAGAAGCGCCGATCGGCCGCGATTGACACGGCCGGAATGACGGGACCTTTGTCCTCGTCGTACCAGGCTGTGTCGCGCGGACCGATCGCGTTCTGGGACCAGTGGCTGCAGCACCCCAACAACGACGACGGGTGGTGGGACCGCTTCGAGCTGCGACGCGCCCTTGACGTGATCAGCTGCCCCGTTTTGGTGCAGGGTGGCTGGTACGACCTGTTCCTCGATGACAGCGTGAGCCAGTACCAGCGGCTCGCGGCTCGCGGGGTGCCCGTGGAGCTGAACCTAGGGCCGTGGACGCACGGCGACATGCTCACCAAGGGACTCGGGGCGTCCATGACCGACGCCGTTGCCTTCCTGCGCGACGTCGCCGGGATTGAGCCGCGCGCCGCCATCACCAAGCCGGTCCGGCTCCTCGAGATCGGCAGCAAGACCCTCCTGTCGTATGACCGGTGGCCGGCGCCCGCCCAGGAGTGCACGCTGCACCTCGGGGAAGGCGGACGCCTGTCCGACGAGGTCGGACCCCCGGGGACGGTGGGCTTCCTCTATGACCCCGCTGATCCCACGCCGCGCGTCGGGGGCGCGAGCAACGACGCGGAGTCCGGCGCGAAGGACAACACCGCACTGGAGCGGCGGGCTGACGTTGTCACGTTCACCAGCCAACCGCTCGCCGCGGAGCTGCGGATTCTCGGGTCACCACGGGTAGCGCTGAGCTTCGCCTCCGACCGGTCGGACACTGCCGTTTTCGTGCGACTCTGTCAGGTCACGGCCGACGGCACGTCCAGGAACATCACCGACAGGCTGGTACTGCTGCACGCCGCCGAGCGGGTGGACGGGCAGTGGACGCTGGAGGTCACGCTGCCGCCGACCTGCATCACGCTGTCGGCAGGGCAGCGGTTGCGCTTGCAGCTGTCGAGCGGCGCGTACCCAAGGTTCGCGCGGCACCCGGGGACCGCGGAACCGCCGGGGATCGCGACCGACTTCCTGCCCGCGTCCCAGCAGGTTCTCTTCGGCGCCGGCACGGGCGCGACGGTGCGCGTACCTCTGCGCGAGGCCGTCGGCGCCCCCGACGGCACTCGCGCCCCCATCAACAGCGCGAACGAACTGCCGGGCGCTGGCTGATCCGGGCAGGATCAACGTCACTGTGCAGGAATTCGCCGGGGAGTCGGAGGCCGTCTGTGCGGAACATCCCGTTGGACGACGTGGCTGTGGCGGGTCTGCTCGAAACGGAGCGAACGGAGCAGGGACTCGTTCTGCACCGGCTTCCATCGTGGGCGAGAGCTCAGACGTCGGAGCCGATGCTCGCGCTCGTTGAGCGGATGCCCGCCGGAGCCAGGTTGCTGCTGCGGACGGCATCGACGCGCCTTGAGCTCGATGTCGACCTGACCCTTGTGCAGCTGGCAAACGGCGTGGTGGTACCGGCGGTATTCGAACTCGTCGTCGGGGAGACGGTGCGTGAGTCGGTCACGACGCTCGAGGGCTCGCGACTGGCGCTCGGGGCGCAAGGGGGCTACGAGTTGACGTCAGGGAGTCCGACCACGATCGCATTCACGGCGCTGCCCGGCGACCCTGCCGTAGAGGTGCAGGTGTGGCTGTCACACGCGGCGACGGTCACGCTGCGCGCCCTGAGAGTGGCGTCCGACGCCCCGGTGAGCTGGGCATCGCCCACGGGGACACGTTGGGTGCACTACGGCAGTTCCATCAGCCACTGCATCGAGGCGGCCGGCCCCACCAGCACCTGGCCGGCAGCAGTGGCCCTGCGCGCCGGCTGGGACCTGCTTGACCTCGGACTGGCGGGACAGTGCATGCTCGACCCGTTCGTGGCCCGTACGGTCCGGGACACGTCAGCGGACGTCATCAGCCTCAAGGTCGGGATCAACGTCGTCAACGGCGATTCCCTACGCGAACGAACCTTCGTTCCGGTCCTGCACGGCTTCCTCGACACTGTCCGCGACGGCCATCCTCAGACCCCCATCCTCGTCGTGACTCCGATCCTGTGCCCCGCCGCCGAACACGCACCGGGGCCAACGGTGTTGCAACCGGACGGACGCTTCGGCACTGTGCCCCGCCCGTCGGAGCTCAGCACCGGCGCATTGACCCTCACGCGGGTGCGCGAGCTCATCGCAGACGTGGTCACTGCGAGGCAGACCGCTGGCGACACACGGTTGCACCTGCTGCAGGGGGCGCTGCTCCTGGGACCGTCCGACAGCGACCTGCTGTACGACGGCCTGCACCCGAGCGCGGCGGGCTACCTGCTTATGGCCGACCGCTTCTTCAGCCTGGTCTGCGGTTCTGGCGGTTGTCTGCCTCGATGACACGGACCACGGCCTCTACTCGGACAGCAGGCGCACCTGCAATTCGGTGAGCAACCGCTCGTCAGGGTCGTCAAGGTTGATGTCGGCCACCTCCGAGGCCCGGCGCAGGCGGTACCGAACGGTGTTGTAGTGGAGCCCCATGGCAGAAGCCGCGGCCTTGACGTCGCCCACGGCCGCGAAGTAGGCGCGGAGCGTGGCCAACAGGCCACCGCCGTGCGTCCTGTCGTGCTCGATGAGCCGCATCCCCGGTCCTTCGAGCAGCGCGGGATGTGCGAGCGCGACTTCGCGGAACTGGGCCAACCGCCAGGAGGCCTGGACGGTCTCGGAGTCGGTCAGGCCGGACCAGCCGCGACGTTCGGACAGTTCGAGAAGCTCCTCGACCAGGGAGCGCATCGCGACGACTTCAGTCAGGTGCGCGAATGTGCTGCTGATCATGGCTCGGTGCGGCGCCGAGCGCTGCAGCCGGCCGTGCAGATCGGTGAGCACGCGCAATGCCGCCGGTCGTTCGTTCGGGCTCGCGCAGGGGAAGAGCAGGAAGGCAGTGTCATGGACCGCGGCGACGAGAGCGGGGACTCGGTACGCCTCGGCGTAGCTGCGCGAGAGGGTTACCAGGCGCCGGGCCACCCCCGCCCGCTCGGTCGCGTCGGTCGTCAGTGGCTTGAGTCCGGCGAGGACGAAGCCACCGTCGACGCCCGACTTCAGGCGCTCGGCCACGAGGCGCTCGGTGTGTACGCCGCTGAGCAGGGCGGCGAACGGCAGGTCACGTTCCGGGGATTGGGCACTGGCGATGGAGGCCACCCTCAGGAGCGCGAGAGCGGCAACGTCGACCGCGCGTCGAAGCCCGCCGAGCGCCTCGTTTTCATCAAGCCCACTGCTGGGAGTCACCCAGATCGTGCCGAACAACTGGCCGCTGACCAGTACAGCCGCTGCGTAGCGCTCGGTCATCCCTTCGATCTCGCCACTCGCGAGGTGGACCAGCTCGCCCTTGAGCAGCCGATCCACGACCCCGGCCTGGCGCAGGCGGTCAAGGGCTCCCCGAGGGGCACGGCGTCCGAGCAGCGTCTCGGTCCGCACCGCGTCAGGTGCGTCGCCGCCGGAGTAGGCGATCAGCTGCCAGGCCGGGTCATGAACGACCACCGAGCCGCCACACAGCCCCGCCAGGGCGTCGGCCAGGGCGAACAGTGAGTCGTGTTGTTGGGCGCCCATCACCGGCGCCGCGCTGACAGACAACCGGGCCAGGGCGATGACGTGACCCCAGTCGGCGGACGGGTCAATCACGACCACCGCTGGGCCGCTTTCTCGCGCCTCCGGAAGCGAGTCGCCCTTGACGAGCACAGCCGGAACACCCGCCTGCTCGGCTTGGTCCTGCAGCGCCGCGCATTCGGAGAGCGCATGCCCGACACCGACAAGCAACGTTTCCGCAGCCATCGGCACGGGGTGGACCGGGTCGCTGACGGACACCGCGCTCACGGTGGCATTGAGGTTGCCGCAGGTACCGACAACGAGTGCGCCGCCGAGATCGTCGACCAGCTGGGAGACGCTGCGCACATGCCACTGTGGCACGCGAGCCACGCCGCTGCCTTGTTCATCTGAACAAGGCAGCCCCCGTTGTTCAGCAGTCGTTGCCAACGCGAACGAGCTGATCACGGTGCGAGTCTCGAGCCATGGGTCACCTTCAGCGCCGCATGCCCCGTTGGTCGGACGTGTCGCAGTTCGTCGCACCCGCGCTCAAGGGCGCCACGGGCGGCGCACTCGGCCGCCTGCGCACCACCGCTGACTTCGAGCGGCTCGCGGCCCGGCGAACGCCCCGCGCGGTGTTCGAGTATGTCAGTGGCGGTGCCGAGCGTGAGATCGCCTTGCGACGGGGGCGCCAGGCGTTCGAGACTGTGGAGTTCCGGCCCCGTGTGCTGGTGGACGTGGCTCACGTCGACACGAGGACGACCGTCCTCGGGCGCGAGGTGGCCTTCCCGGTGGTGCTTGGCCCCACTGGCTTCACGCGCATGATGCGTGTCGAGGGCGAGCCGGCCGTGGCTCGGCCGGCCGCCTGCGCCGGCGTTCCCTACACCCTGTCGACGATGGGCACGACGTCGATCGAGGACCTGGCGGCGCAGGCGCCGGGCGGCGAACACTGGTTCCAGCTCTACCTGTGGCGTGACCGCGGCCGCAGTCAGGACCTGCTGGACCGCGCTCGAGCGTCCGGCTTCCGAACGTTGGTGCTCACCGTCGACGTGCCGGTCGCCGGTGCCCGCCTTCGAGACGCCTACAACGGCCTGACAATCCCGCCGCGCCTGACCCCTCGGACGCTGCTGGACATGGGCCGTCATCCGCGCTGGGTCTTCGACGCGCTGACCACGCAGCCGCTGTCGTTCGCCAGCCTCGGCACGTCGGACACCCTGGAACAAGTGATCAACACCGTATTCGACCCTTCGGCCACCCTGGACGACATTGGCTGGCTGCGGAGCCGCTGGGACGGTCCGGTTGTCGTCAAGGGGCTTCAGCGGGTCGACGACGCGAAGGCCGCCGTTGCTGCTGGCGCGGATGCGATCGTCGTGTCCAACCACGGTGGTCGCCAGTTGGACCGCGCCCCTACGCCGCTACGGCTGCTGCCGGAGGTGGCCGACGCCCTCGGTGACCACGCGGAGGTCTACCTGGACGGCGGAGTCCGCTGTGGTGCCGATGTGGCTGCGGCGGTCGCACTCGGGGCGAGGGCTGTGTTCGTTGCCAGGCCCTACCTCTATGCGCTCATGGCAGCCGGCGAGGCAGGCGTCGATCGTTTGCTCGCCTTGTTCCGCGAGGACTATGTGCGAACCCTCCGGCTGCTCGGGGTGACCAGCACAGCCCAACTCGACCGCGACCTCGTGAGGCTGCTGCCGTGACCCTTGCGCGCACGTTCATGTCAACGGGTCACGTCGGCGGCCGCACGCTCACCGCCTGCCTCCTGTCCTCCTCCCTTCTCCTCCCAGCTTGCGGGAGCACGGTCGCGCTGAGAGGTTCGGCGTCGTCCGCAGCGGGCGATGCGCCCGCTCTCTCGCTCCCCACGGCTGCAGGAGCAGGGGCCGGCTCGCCCGCAGGCGCGGTGACTCCCGCGACCGGCACGGGGTCCGCGGGATCTGCAGCAGCCGGCTCCAGTGCAGCCGGGACGGGTCCTGCCGCGTCGACCGGCACTGCTGTCGGCGGTAACGGATCGGCGCAGCGGGCCACGTCCACGGTCCGCCCGACGGGTCAGGTGGAGGTCGGCTTTTTCGTCGTGAAGGACCTCGGCCCTGCAACGAGGGCACTTGGCGTCAGCGGTCTGTCCACGGGTAGCGGCGCCAACCAGGTGAACGCATCGGTTGCCCTGCTCAACCGTGGCGGGGGGCTGAACGGGCGGATCGTCAAGCCGGTCATCATCGAGCAGGACGCCACCCAGAACGCGCAGGCGCAGATGCAGGCAGGGTGTAGTTCATTTTTCGACGACCACAAGGTCGTCGCCGTGGTGGCCTGGGGGCTCCTCCCGGTCCTTGAGTCGTGCAGCAACGCCCACCACGTCCCCTATGTCACGAGCGGCAATCGCACGACCAGCTCAGCGGAGATCGGGCGCTATCCCTATCTCGCCATCCCGTCGCAGTACGACCTTCGCCGCGTCGTGGCAACCCTGATTCCCTCCCTGTCGTCACAGGGGTACTTCCGGCCGCGCGCGGCGACAGAGACGATGAAGGTCGGGCTGCTCTACAACGGCGACCCGGACTTCTCCAGTGTTCCCTCTTTGGTGAAGTCCGAGCTGGCCAGGCTGGGCGTAGCGCTCACTGACCAGCAATCCATGCCGGGGGTCGACGACACGTCGCAAGTCACGGCCGCCAGCAATGCCGGGTCCAGCGCGGTGCTCCGCTTCCGCGGCGAGGGCATCACCCACGTCGTTGCCGTGGACAAGAGCGGTCAAGCAATCGCGTACTTCGCCCTTGCCGCGCAGAACCAGCAGTATTACCCACAGTTCGGCTTGTCCTCCCTGGAACTCCCGGCGTCACTGCGCACGGTCCTGAGCGCACAGCAGCTACAGGGAGCGCGTGGCGTCGGTTGGCTGCCGTCGTTCGACGTCCCCGCCGCCGGGCAACCCGCCCTGAGTTCCAACGCGAAGGCATGTGTAGATGCCATGAGCCGTGCGGGGGAGGACATGACCCTGGCGGCAACACGGGGGGCGGCTCTGGCTACCTGCGACAGCACTCTGCTGATGGGGGCCGCCTACCGCGCCCAGCCGCTCACAGCCGATGGATTCGTCTCCGGACTACGGGCCGTCGCGGCCGGCTATCCACCGGCAGTGACGTTCGCGGACGACTTCAGGTCGCACCGGGACGGCGCAGCCCAGGTGAGGCCGCTTGCATATCAGGGCGGCTGCGACTGCTTCGCCTACATCGGTCCGGCCGTTCCTACTGCCACCTAGGGGAGACATGCCTCACGACGACGTGCACGTGGACGGCACCTCAGGCAGCCCGGTGCTGCTGCTCCCCGGAGGTGCGGCGACCAGCAGGGGATTTTTCCCGGGGCTGGTGGAGGCACTGGACGGTCATCGGGTAATCAGCCTCGACAGACCTGGGACGGGCCTTGCCAGCGAACGCGGCACTGCCTCCCTCCCCTCCGGATCCTCGGCCGCCGCCGATGCCATCCGGCAGCTGGACGCCGGTCCCGCTGTCGTTGTCGCGCAGAGCCTCGGCGGTGCCGTCGCGGTGCAGCTCGCCATGGACCACCCAGAGGTCGTGGCGGGCCTGGTCCTCATCGACCCGACTCCCGTGGACCTTCCCGAGCTGGCTCCGCTGCTTCGCCGCGTCTTTGCCCTCCTCGGCCTGCCGGGCCGGCTGCCGGTCCTTGGGCCTCGCCTCGACCTGTTGGTGTGGCGCGCGTTGGGGATGCGCGCCAAGGTCGCCCAGGAGGCCCGCGGGGCATATGACGTCATGATCCGCTCGGCGACCCTGCACACGACGAGCAAAGCCGTCGCGTCTCTGCAGGGTGACGTCACGGCGCTCGCTCCCCGGCTCCGGCCGCTGGATGTGCCGGTCGTGATCGTCACGGCAGACCGCAAGCAAGGGGACAAAGTGCGGCAGTCGCACGAGCGACTCGCGGGCACGCTCGGCGGTCGCATCGTTGCCCCTCCGGGCGCGGTTCACGCCGAGCATCTTCGTGACCCCAGATCCATCCACGACCTCGTACTCAAGGTGTTGGCCGAGGTCTCCGTCGCGTCGGGTGGTAAGGGTCCCTGATGGGCAGGTTCCGGGAAGGCGGTCGTGAGCGGATCGCGCTGGTGGCGGTCGTCCTGCTTGCAGGTTGCGGCAGCACCGTGGCAACGAGCGGCTCACCGGCCACAGGTCAGGGTTCCTTGTCCGGCCTCGGATCGGCAGACGGCCAAGCTCCGGACCCGGGGGTCGCGGGCGCGCGGGTCGGCGCCCCGGCAGCGGGCGGCGTAGGCGCCCCTGGACCTGTGGCAGCTGCGGGCTCCGTCTCCCAACAGGGGACGGGCTCCGGGCACGCCGCTTCCCGTGTTGGCTCCTCCACGACCTCACCCGCGACCTCCTCCCCGGTGAGAGTGGGGGTGCTGTACCTCGAGGGCGCTGACCGGCTCGCCGCGAGCGTGGGCATCTCCGGGCTGCAGACGGGCGACACGAAGGCGCAGGCCCAGGCGGTCATGGCCGAACTGAACAAGCAAGGGGGTCTCGGGGGGCGTCAGATTCAGCCCTTCTACTACGGCATCAAAGCCGCGGATTCAGCCAACGACCCCACGGCCGCGCAACAGGCCGGCTGCGTCTCGTTGACTCAGGACAGCAGGGTCCAGGTGGTGGTGAGCATCCTCAACATCCAGCCCAGCACGCTTGCCTGCTTCGCCAAAGCCCACACTCCCGTTCTCGACGACATTGCCGGACTGCCGACCGTGAGTAGGGACCTGCAAGCATTCTTCTTCGCGCCGGGTGACTTCTCCGGACGGCGCCTGATCACCAACGTTGTCGATGGCCTGTGGCGTACGGGCTGGCTGACGCCGCGCTCGACCGTGGGGTCCTTCACGTACAACACGCCAGAGGATCTTGCGCTTGTGGAGACCGCTCTCAAGCCTGCCCTCAGGCTGCATGGACTCACGATCGCCGTGCAGGTGGCGACCAGCAACGGGGCGGATGGGGTCAACCAAGCCGACGCCGCAGTTCTGAAATACCGCGCGGCAAACGTCGACCGGGTCATCCCCGTCCTGGCAAGCCCTCTCTTCCTGATGGAAGGCGCCAGCTCACAGGCCTATCATCCGAAGTTCGCGGTGTACTCCACCTTCGGTCCCGGAGCCCTCCTTGAGACCGCGGCCCCGCGTGACGAGCTGCAGGGCGCGGCCGGTATCGGCTGGCAGCCCTACCTCGACATCGGCAGCGGCACTCACCCCGGGCCGGTAAGTACGAACGAAACCCGATGCTTCGCGATCATGGCGGCGGCTGGAGAGCAGACCTCCTCAGCCACCGCGAAGGGCCTGCAAACCAACCTGTGTGACGTGCTGTTCTACCTACAGGCTGCCGCAGCAGCCTTGGGTGGCTTCGACCCGCAGGCGCTCAGCGCGGCTGGGGCGCGTATCGGTGCAACGTTTCCTGCCGCTGACACCTTTCGGACTGACGTATCCCAACGATCCGATGGGGCCGCCGGATACCGGGACCTTGTCTACTCGGCCATCTGCTCGTGCTTCCAATACGTCGGACCCGTGCGCGTCGCTCCCTGAGCTTCAGCCGCTGTTGTTCGAAGCCTTGAACGAGAGCGACAGCCCTTCGCCTCCACGGAGAACGAGCCGACGCCGCACTCGCCCTTTGTCCCGATTGATGTCACCCCCTCGGCGACCTTGAGGCGCGCATGTGGCGCCTACCGCCGCGCGCTGATCAGTGAGCGGGGAAGATCCCGGCCATACAGATGACGTAGCTGACATGACTGGGCGCGAAGGAGCGCAGGTCCGGCAGGGCGAAGGTGGTCTGCCCATCCCCGCCGTACATCGTGCCGAACAGGGCGAACAGCGCCTGGTTGGTGGAGATCTGCAGAAGCGTCCCATCGGCGACGTGCGTGCCCGACGGCGCGAAGTTGCCCGGGAACAGCCACGCCTCGCCGAGCGACTTGTTCGCGCATACTCCCGATCCCGAGCTTCCCTGATTTCCGTCGGGGATGTTGCCGGCGCCGAACTGCGCCACGAAGGCCGGTACCTGTTTCCAGGCGGCTGCTGTCTCGCCCGCTTGGCACGACTGCGTGCTGTCGATCAGG